>NZ_PVWO01000027.1 GCF_003003845.1 Chamaesiphon polymorphus CCALA 037
TTAAGGTTACAGGCTTGCTCATTGTCAAACTTTAACCCAATTTGACTACCTCTCTCCAAAATGAGCGAACCGTGAGTAGTAGAACGAGTAAATTAAAAAGCAAGACAATCGTGACATCTAGCTGGAATCGAGAACTATATATCAAAGCTTGTCAATTTGCCGCGCAAGCTCACCTGGGACAACTCGTCCCTGGCTCCGACTTGCCATATCTACTGCACTTGAATCTTGTAAGCATGGAAATTCTCGCCGCGCTCGGTGCCGAAGCTGGGCACGACGGCGATTTGGCGGTGCAATGTGCCTTGCTGCACGATACGATCGAAGATACCGATACTACCTACGATCGAATTGCGACAATTTTTGGCGTCCGAGTAGCCGATGGGGTAGCGGCTTTGAGCAAAAATCCCGAGCTAGAGAAATCTCAACAATTATTAGATAGTTTGCACCGGATCGAACGCCAACCGAGGGAAATTTGGATGGTAAAATTAGCCGATCGCATTACCAATCTTCAGCCACCCCCCATCCATTGGGATTCAGCCAAGATCCGCCGCTATCGGGAGGAAGCGATCGAAATTTACACCCACCTGCAATCGGCGAGTCCCTTTCTAGCTAAGAGACTTGCCGCAAAGATTCAAAACTATCCACCTAAAACCTAAAACCTTGCTTGGTGAAACACATGCGGAGGAGACCTCCGCGTGATTTCATCCGCAAAACCTAAAGCCTAATTTAATCGATCGATCCCCGAACGCCGTAAAATGATAGAGATTAGATAACTCTTTAAAAGATCGGCAACATAAATTGTGAAAGCGATTACTTTACTCGGCTCTACTGGCTCGATCGGGACTCAAACCCTAGATATTGTCGAACATAACCCCGATAAATTTCGGATTGTCGGATTGGCTGCGGGTAGCAATGTCGAGATATTAGCTCGGCAAGTGCGCCAGTTTCGTCCTGAAATTGTGGCGATTGAAAATGAAGCCAAGTTAACTGAGTTAAAAGACGCGCTTTCAGATTTAGATTATCGTCCGATTATCGTCGCTGGCTCGCAAGGCACGATCGAAGTTGCTGGTTATGGCGACGCTCAAAGTGTCGTCACGGGGATCGTCGGTTGCGCTGGACTCCTACCGACAATTGCCGCCATTACCGCAGGCAAAGATATCGCCCTAGCAAATAAAGAAACCCTGATTGCAGGCGGCCCTGTCGTGCTACCCTTGGTCGAGAAACATGGGGTCAAATTACTCCCCGCCGACTCCGAACATTCCGCCATTTTCCAATGCTTGCAAGGCGTTCCGGCTGGTGGCTTGCGCCGGATTATCCTGACAGCTTCCGGTGGTGCCTTCCGCGATCTCCCCGCCGAAAAATTAGCCTCAGTCACCATTGCTGATGCGCTCAAGCACCCCAATTGGTCGATGGGACAAAAAATCACGATCGACTCCGCGACCCTGATGAACAAGGGTTTAGAGGTAATTGAGGCGCATTATTTATTTGGATTGGATTATGACGATATCGAGATCGTCGTCCACCCGCAAAGTATCATCCACTCCCTGATCGAAGTCCAAGATACATCCGTCCTGGCACAATTAGGTTGGCCGGATATGCGCCTGCCCTTACTATATGCCATGTCCTGGCCAGAGCGCATCCCTACCAACTGGGAGAAATTCGATCTCGTTAAAGCTGGCGATCTGACATTTAGAGCACCCGATCGAGTTAAATATCCTTGTATCGAATTAGCCTATGCCGCCGGACGTGCTGGCGGCTCTATGCCAGCGGTGTTAAATGCCGCTAACGAGCAAGCGGTGGCACTATTTCTAGCCGAAAAAATTCATTTCCTAGATATTCCTAAAGTCATCGAAAAAGTCTGCGACAAACATCGCACCGATTTTACATTAACACCTAGTTTAGATGATATTTTAGCTGCCGATATTTGGGCGCGCCAAATGGTACTCGAATTTAGTCAACAGGTTGTTGCATGAGTAGTCTATCGAGTGTGAATTTTAGCTAAATTGTCGCGAATCAAACTGATATTCCGCTGTCAACGAACTCATATGCTAAGATTAATTCTTTCCCTGTTTGATTAAAATACTAGTTGTTTAAGGGTCGATCGCATGAGTGGTTTAAAGGGTCGAGATTTATTGAGCATGACTGATTTGAGTGCCGATGAGACACTCGCCCTCCTCCAACTGGCCGCAGACCTCAAACAAGGCAAGATTAAACCCAACTGTCGTAAAACACTAGGACTGTTATTTTACAAAGCTTCGACGCGGACGCGAGTGAGCTTTTTTGCAGCAATGAGTCAGATCGGCGGACAAGTCATCGATCTGAATATTGGAGCGATGCAAATCGGTCGTGGGGAGCCATTAGCGGACACGGCAAGGGTATTAGATCGCTATTTAGATGTCTTGGCAATTCGCACCTTCGAGCAGATGGATGTAGAGACTTTTGCTAAATATGCCCAGATGCCTATAATTAACGCCCTGACAGATTTAGAGCATCCCTGTCAGGTGTTAGCCGATTTACAAACAGTTCAGGAATGTTTCGGACAGTTGGCAGGTTTGAAACTGGCTTACTTAGGCGATGGCAATAATATGGCACACTCGCTGATGCTGGGCTGTGCGACGGTAGGCATGGATATTTCGATCGCCTGTCCGGCTAATTTTACACCCGATCCGCAGATTATCGATCGGGCTAGATCGATCGCCACTAGCCAAGGTACGCAAGTTGTTATCACTCGATCGCCTCAAGAAGCCGCAGCGGGGGCACAAGTCGTCTATACCGATGTGTGGGCGAGTATGGGTCAAGAGACCGAATCAGATGCCCGGATGCCCGTATTTGCGCCCTATCAGGTCAATCAAGAACTGTTGACCCTTGCCGATCCTAACTCGATCGTGTTGCACTGTCTCCCCGCCCATCGGGGTGAAGAAATTACCGATGATGTTCTTGAAGGTGCAAGATCGAGAGTTTGGGATCAAGCGGAAAATCGGATGCACGCTCAGAAAGCTCTGCTGGTGAGTGTATTGGGTGCTGAATAAACCTTGAAGGAACTCACGCTGACGGCTGGAGATCGATCGGAAAATCCGAACAAAGTCAAATCGCTCATTTACGTAAATTAGTAAATGAGCGATTTGAGTTAGAAAGAGTTATTAAACAAATTTAGATTTAAAACCGATTGCCGCAGTCAAATCTTAGTAGCGGCGGGGGTTGTAGCGAACGTTGTTGATGTTGCTGTCGTTCTTTTGATCGACACGGTTGCGGTTACCAAAAATATCCACACCTTGGGAGTTATCATTGCTGCTGCCAGTGTTTTCAAAAGTCGAACGACCGATGCCAGTATTGCGAATGACGGAAGTGTTGCGTTGGTTGACAACGTTTTTGTCGCCAGTAATAACAGTGGTTTGTTTGCTAGTGTTGGAGCTAGCAGTATCGGCATGAGCGGGAAGAGTCAGACCTAATGTAGCAACGCCTAAACCGAGAACGAGGATAGATTTGAAGTTCATGAGCTGAGTATTCCTATTGTATGAGTGAGTGAATCGATCGACGAAAGTAGAATTAAATATGGTCGGCTGGACGGTTGCCGCGTAACTCCGCTGACAACCGCAGTCAAATCTGATTAGCGGCGAGGGTTGATGCGAACGTTGTTAATGTTGCTGTTATTCTGTTGATCGACACGGTTGCGATTGCCGAAAATATCGACACCTTGAGCGTTATCATTGCTGCTACCAGTGGCTTCAAAAGTCGGACGACCGATGCCAGTATTGCGAATGACGGAAGTGTTGCGTTGGTTGACAACGTTTTTGTCGCCAGTAATGACAGTGGTTTGTTTGCTGGTGTTGGAACTAGCAGTATCGGCATGAGCGGGAAGAGTCAGACCTAATGTAGCGACGCCTAAACCGAGAACGAGGATAGATTTGAAGTTCATGAGCTGAGTATTCCTGTTGTTGAGTAGTGAATTAATTAACTAAAGTCGAATCAAACATTGCCAGATTGGCGGTTGTCAGTGAAGTGAAGTGACAACCACAGTCAAATCTTAGTAGCGGCGGGGGTTGTAGCGAACGTTGTTGATGTTGCTGTCGTTCTTTTGATCGACGCGGTTGCGATTGCCAAAAATATCGACGCCTTGGGAGTTATCATTGCTGCTACCAGTGTTCTCAAAAGTCGGACGACCGATGCCAGTATTGCGAATGACGGAAGTGTTGCGTTGGTTGACGACGTTTTTGTCGCCAGTAATGACAGTGGTTTGTTTGCTGGTGTTGGAGTTTGCAGTATCAGCATGAGCGGGAAGAGTCAGACCAAGTGTAGCAACGCCTAAACCGAGAACGAGGATAGATTTGAAGTTCATGAGCTGAGTATTCCTATTTAAGTAGTGATGTTTTAGTGTTTACTTACACTCAAGACAACAAATATTAGTGAGTTAATTTCGGAAACTTCGAGATTTAATTTAAACTTTAATCTGTGTTTTCGAGGTGTTAACTGTGTGTTTGTGTTGTGTCTTTTGCGTTCGTACCAATATCTACATATCGATGGATTCACTTTCCAGATATCTTGCTAAATAAAATCGAGATTATTTCAAAATATTGTTGAAATGCTTGCTATGAATAGGTTTTAGCTGGCGCAAAAATTTACCGATCGAACTATCGATCGCCCGAATAGAGGATGAGTCACAGCTAAATCGCTAGATTGTCGATCGGTTATTAGCCTGCAAATAGTACTCAAATCGCTCCTGAAATTGCTCTGTACTTAGCGATCGCGTCCAATATTCCACGAGTGCATGACCGAAAGCATAGGCATTGAGATTGGGAGCGGCAGAGTTATTTAGTAATAACGGCCAGAGCGATAACAAGTCGAATTTAATCGCTTTATTTGGGCTGGTATTCAAGAGCGAGTGCAGATCGTAGGCCATTTGTAACTTGCCGACGACCACAGGCAACTGTTCGACGGGAATTTGCGCGGCGAGTAATTGCGCCAGCGCGGGAGAGCCAGTCGTCATCGTCGAGATAAATTCTAGCACCGGACTTTTGAGCAGTTGGGTGAGTCCCTGCGTCGTCGTCATCTGGAGACTATAGCGATCGATAATTTGCGCCGCCGCCACAATCCGCGCATCCAGATTGCTTAAAAAGCGTGCCAACCGAATTTGTTTGCTCGGCTCGATCTTTTCCAGCAAAGCCAACGATAAGGTATCTAAACCCCACGCCGATCGCTCGTTGCTACTATTAACTACAGGCAAAACCAGATCGCAATACTCAGCCAAAAACTCACTCCGATAAGTCGTCGCTTCGCGAATGGCGACTTCTTTAGGACGCGTCCCCCATTGCCAATCATAGGTTGGCGTCCACTCCCGCACCGGACGCACGCGATCGACTTGAGTCACGATCGTAATAACTGGTAAATCTGGAGCCGTTTGCTTTAACTCCTGCAAAAAATCCCGATCCATCTGTAACGCCGGATCGAGCGCGGGAGTAACTAATAAAAGTAAATCCGCAGTACCTGCATATTCTAATACCCGATCGCGTAAATCCTCCCGACTGGCTTGCTCGTAGCCGGGACTATCCCACAGCGTCAGGCTCTCGCCACTAGCACTCTCCCAGTGATAATTTTGAATCTTGTCAGTACTCGGCAAGACATCAACAACAGCTAAATCTGCCGCAAATAAGGTATTAATCAGACTACTCTTACCCGCACCAGTGCGTCCGACTAGTAAAATATCGATCGGTTTTTGCTCGACGCGTTCCTGCGGCTCAGCGGCGACGAGAATCTCGCGCAGAGTTTGAGTCGTTACCGCTGCTGGAGCTTTAGTCGCGATCGCTGGTAAAGCTGGGATCTTGCCACTATATAGAGCCACAGCCTGACGACAGAGGTTCGTTAAGGCCGCTTCGCGAGTCAATTGACCCAAATTGACCAACAACTGCCGATCGGCCTGATTAGCCGACTGCTGAGTGGTCGTTCTGGCGATCGCCGAGACGGGATTGAGTACCCATTGCGCCCAGTTCCACACTTTTAAAAGTTTCTGCGCCGATGGTGCTAATTTTTGATAAGTCTCGTAAGCTTCATACGTCTGGGCGATCGTCACGCGATCGAGTGCGGGTGCGAGTTTCTGCATCCAGGCATCCATATCATCCGTAGTACCCCGAATCAGTCCATAAGCTTGGGTAACATAGATATTCAGCAGCGGATATTTAACTTCGGGATGATAAATCTTAGCAATGGCGACAATTAATTCCTGACACCGCGCCCAAAATGTCGTCCAATCTTCCCAAATCGGTCGATCGAGTTGCGACTCATTAATTACCTGTTGCAGCACTGCGCTGACGCGTTCGGCGGCATCTCCTGTCAGTGGCGTCGCATTCGCCGTTATCGCTTCGAGTTCGCGACTAGCTGTGGCAATGACATCGGCACTTTTCCCGATCGAGGATTGCGTCCAGCGTACCAACAACCACCGCCACCCCACCAACAGCAACGTAAATACCGCCCAAATCCAATTCAATCCCCATTCATGAATTTTGGTACCCGCTGCAATCAGCAGGAAAATGACGACACTCGCGATCGGCGATACTAGAATAGCCCACTGCCAAGGTTTCAACTGCATATTTACCTCTCGATCGTCCCCAATCTGACGATAGCATACTCGTTAGGGCAGTCGATCGGGAAAGAGCATCGTCAATCGCTCCTGTCGATCTTGGGAAATACAACTTTGGATGACTTCCTCAAGATCGCCAAATAGCACCTGTGCTAGACCGAAATTATGGCCTAAACGATGGTCGGTGACGCGGTTATCCTTATAGTTATAGGTACGGATTTTTTCCGATCGAGATCCAGTTCCGACTTGCGATCGACGCATCAAATTTACTTCTTCTTGTTGTTCTCGCAGTTTTAGATCGTACAACTTCGCCCGCATAATTTGGAGTGCGCGTTCTTTATTCTGCCGTTGTGTACGTTCTTGATAACATAAAATACTGATGCCTGTCGGTTTATGGTGTAGATCGCATCCATAAACTTCACGAGGTCTTGGATGTCCTCGAAATCCATAATTATAATGACTAATCTCTAGATCCTCTGCGGGTATATAAAACGTTCCTTCGCTTACTTCTGGCATCACAGAGATCGTTGCTGCCGAAGTCAGCATCTTCTTATTTGTCAATTCTGTGAGTGGATAACGTTGTACTTCATGAATGCCAGATTCAAACTTTAGTTGACCGTATACTCGATCGCCTATTATTTCTAACATAGCTACTTTAAAACCAGCTATTTCTCCCTCTACTGTATAAACAAGCTTGACTTTCCAGCTTTGATTTTCAGCATAGTGGGTATATATCCGCACCAAGTCGCTAGCCCAAATTTCAGCTTCATAGCCACCCGTACGTGCCTGAACTTCCAAAATGACATTTCGATCGTCATGAGGATCTTTGGGCAACAACAGGATTTGAAGTTCGCGTTCGCATTCCTTGCTCTTTTGCTTAAGATTCAAAACTTCAATATTTGCCAGATCGTAAAGTTCGCGATCGGTTTCTGAATCTCGAAAAAGCTGTTCTATCTCGATCGAATCTATTTGAATTTGCTTCCAAAGCCTAAATTTATTTACAGTTTCTTCAAGATTGGTAATAGATTGATGTGTTCGTAGCAAATCTTCATAGCTTAGATCGACTGGGGACTGGAGTTTGGCTATAAGTTCGTCATAATTTTGCTCGATCGATCTCAGTTGTTGTAATAGATGTGGATCTAGCATATTTTATAATGCGATCGAGATACAATACTTTTTGGTTAAGTGGTAGCCCTGTATCGGTTGGGTTGCGCGTTACCGAAGCCTACCGGAGGTAAAGCGAAACCTAATAACTTTAGCCAGCGGTATTTATGGTTGCTGGGTTGAGTCCCGAAATCCAACCTACACAATTAGCTGCTGATTCTGACTCATAAATTCCACATAGGTATGATTTTCGCCTGCTAATTCTGATTCGATAATCTTAGCAATTATCTCCCAATCACCTTTAGCCAAACCTGCACCAATTTTTGGGTACCCAATTCGTTTGCCTGCAAATTTTTGTTTAACCCCTCGAAATACCGATCTAATTGCATCATAGTCAGCTAAAACACCATCTCCTTGCCAATGGAATTGGGTATAGCCATTGACGATCGTAAAATTAAACCCATCTCGATTCTCCGTTCGCGTAGCGTTCCGTAGGAATGGAGAGGCGTTGCCAACGATATCTACAGAAGTAAAAGTACCCAGCTTGGTGCGATCTGCGATCGTTGTCTGACAATCTGCGGCGTAGGCTTCAGGAAACTGCTGTTTGATGGTTAGAGCAATGCCCCTCCCCATTCGACATTGACAATTGCAGCCATGAATAATGACATCAAAGGTTCCTGCTTTGGCTAATTCAATCAGATCTCCGCGTAATATGTTCATGAATTTTTAGAGATCGATCGAGATCGAGAATCTTACAATTAGAATAAACTCATAGAATGAGAGTAACAGCATTCTAATATTGTTAGCTTCGTTTCGGAACCGCCCTCAAATGAATTTGCGGATGCAACCACGCGGAGGTTCCCTCCGCATGTGTTGCACCAAGCGGGGGCTAATAGTAAAAGTCCACTGAAGTGGACTGAAAGATTTCTGCCAGTCCACTTCAGTGGACTTTTGCTATTAGCCCGAACTTATAGTTCAGGGCGGTGCCAGAACGGAGCAACTATCTTTATCCCAAATGTGTGTGATTTAGCCACCAGTAGAAGCTGCTAGCTCGGCTAAACGCTCCTGTTGATCCTGTGAAATACAACTTTGGATGACATTCTCCAGATCGCCAGATAACACCTGCTCCAGACCAAAATTTTGGCCTAAGCGATGATCCGTGGCGCGGTTATCCTTATAGTTATAAGTACGGATTTTTTCCGATCGAGAACCCGTTCCGACTTGCGAACGTCGCATCGAAGTTACTTCCTCTTGCTGTTCCCGCAGCTTGATATCGTACAACTTCGCCCGCAAGATTTGCATCGCGCGTTCTTTATTCTGCCGCTGAGAACGTTCTTCGGTACAGAAGATCCGAATTCCCGTCGGTTTGTGGAATAAATCCGCCGCCGTTTCTACCTTGTTGACGTTTTGTCCGCCAGCACCACCCGATCGAGCGGTACTCATTTCGATATCCTTAGGATCGATGTAGATCTCGACTTCATCGACTTCGGGCATAATTGCCACCGTCGCGGTAGATGTATGTACGCGTCCGCCAGATTCAGTTAGAGGTACCCGTTGTACGCGATGGACGCCAGCTTCAAACTTGAGTTGACTGTATACCTGTTCGCCCTGGATTTCTAGAACGGCTTCTTTAAAGCCGCCCATTTCTGCCAATGTTTCGCTGACGAGCTTGACTTTCCAGTGTTGAGTTTCGGCATAGCGCGAATACATCCGCACCAAGTCCCCCGCCCAAATTCCCGCTTCGTCGCCACCAGTACCAGCCCGAATTTCTAACATGATATTTTTATCATCGTTAGGATCTTTTGGTAATAGTAAAACCTTGAGTTTGCGTTCGAGTTCTTCGCTTTGGGCTTCGAGTTCTCCAGCTTCTAGAGTTGCCATTGCTTGGAGTTCGAGATCGTTTCCCGACTCTTTGACAATCTCTCTGGCTCCGACTAAATCTTCTTGAGTTTGTTTCCATTTGTCGAAGGTTTCGACAACTTCTTCGAGTGCGGCACGAGCTTTGCCAATCCGTTGCATTTCACTGGCATCTCTGGCAATATCTGGATCGCCAAGTTTGCGGGTGAGTTCGTGAAATGTTTGTTCGACGGATTTGAGTTTATCGAGTAAATATGATTCTGCCATGAGTCTAGAGGGTAGAGAGTATGGTGTGTTATCGCACAAACGTAACGCACCAAAGAAAATTTAAAAGAGTGTAGGTTGGGTTGAGCCTTGCTCAACCCAACACTAGGGGTTAGAGATCGATAGTTAGGTCGCTAGAAGTGATAAAAGTGATAAAGAATGAATAAGCGCATACGAATAAATGATAAAGGTTAACTAATCAACAAGATTAAAGTTAGAGTTCAATATCGCCCTTGCATTCTCTTTACTTGTATCTGTTCTTGGTTACTAAACATGTGCATTTGCTATGAGATGAATATGCCTTTAGTTGTGGAATGCGAATGTTTCGCGGCGTTATTGAGGTACAATTTTAATTGTATTATTTACAAACTTCCTCAATTACTGCGGTCGATTGCACTATTGACAGGTATTATAGTAAAAATGTTCGACATCTTTAAATTATTGTGGATTCTTACTAGTGGTGTTCTTGTAAACGTTCTACCTCATCTGCTAGGGTTATATTTTATCTCGCGGAGTGTTACAGAGCTAAAAGTGTTAGGTCAATGTTCAAATGAGAATGCTTTACTGGCAATCGCGGGAGCGATTTTAATAACACCAATATGCTTATCTCACTTGAAAGCAGACAATTACCGTTGAGAGACATATTTAAATAGGAACTCAGTTATGCCCAATGGCGGAATGGACTGCTGCGGAAACTGCTCGTACAATCGAGCCGTGCAAGAAATGGTTCACCCACACTCCGATCGGCACGATCGTTTCGGGGAGTTATCTCATTGTGTCATACGGGATGCGAACATCACTCACCCTTTTTGGACGTACTGTCGGAACTTCAGGCATACTCAGCACCCAGAGGAATTGAATTGCGGTGAGGCTCCGAGGGGATGGATCTATGCAAGTGGCCTCTTCGAGGGGTATGTGCGAATTCCCTGGAATGGTAACAACGAACCCTATGTGCTCGTCTCGGTAGAATGCAGCGTCTGTGGCAGGCAGACACAGGAAGGAATCATGGTCGAGCATGAGAGCATGGAGATCGGGTTTTGCTCAAACTATCACTATGTCCAGTGGTGGAAGACGATTCATGAAGACGATTCGATCGACACAGCGCACTTTGAAATACCGCCAGAAAGATGACTTTACCTGAAAAAAGTACACGATCGCCTCAAGTAAACGGGCGCGTTATCGCGCCAAAAATGTCACCGATTACGGTACTAAATATCGGGCACACACGCTGAATTATAATCATTATCGAAAAGGTATGAAACATTTTTATAAGTTTTCCACATTTCTCTTAATATCTGCAATGGTAGTTGCCACTTTTCCTGCTGTTAGTAAGTCTAAGAGCTTTGCCAATCAATACGATAAGAATACACCACGAAGCAAAAAGATCGCTCAGAGTGTAATATATGGCACTGGTCTTCCATCCCAAAAGATGGCAGCAGAAGGTGAAAGATTATTTTCAGTTTCCCCTGATTTTAAGGCAGCAGTGAAAAATCATAATGCCAAAAACTATAAACAGGCGATCGCATACTATAATCTCGCAATTGCAAAATGGCCTCAGTCTGCTCTTCTCTATTTCCTTAGATCTCAGTGCTTTTATAGTCTGAATCAGGATAATCTGGCTTTTGCAGATGTAAATACTGCCATTAAAATCGCCCCAAATTACCCGCATCCATACCTTTATAGAGGGTACTTATATGGAAGAAATGGTTCATATAGTCTTGCGAGAAACGATTTTAGAACAACAGCTAATCTGGCAATTAAAGACAAAAATACAAGAGTGTATAATTACGCACAACAGGCTTTTGCAGCAACACCATCATCATCTCCTGTTACTGCGTATCCCACCATATATCCTATTATTGTGTATCCCACTATGGAATTTCCGATAATTGCCCCAACTGTTCCATATAATCCATCTTCGACAATTACACCCTAACTTACAAAAGTGACATCAACAACCATACTTCACCTCCTAACATTTATCTGCCTCAAGTCAGGATTCAATTATTACTCTAAAAAATCTTCTGTATCCAGACTTGTAAAAATAGTCAGCTCCCGATCGTTCTGATAGTCATCGAATTCAATGCAATGTTAGCAATTGTTAATCGATCTTCGATCGATAGGGTGGGTAACAATTTAATTATTTCTGTAGTCTCCACGATCTAACCTCGAATAGTATTATAAATATAAACCGAGCAAACCTTTGTCTAGTGACCTTACTGGGGGACTTTTTAAAATTGAAAAACCCAGAGACGCGAAAAGATCGATCGCACCCCTAGGTTTCTAAGATTATTGCAGCTATTTTTTGTCGTCAGCAGCAGCTTCGGGAGCTGGAGCAGTAGTGTCCAACATCCCATATTTTTTGAGGAAGCGATCGACGCGACCTTCGGTATCGATAATCTTCTGAGTTCCAGTATAAAAGGGATGGTTGCCAGACCACACGTCAACGCGGAGTTCTGGTTGGGTAGAACCAACAGTCATCACAACTTCACCGTTGCAATAAACTTTGGCTTCTGGGTACCAAGTAGGATGAATATCAGCTTTTGCCATCTGAATTAGGGGGTAGGTATTAGGTGTTAGATGTTAGGTAGTTGTGACTACCGCTAAATACAAGTAAATTTAAGCTCTAAATAACTGTTCGTCTATAAACCGACGATCTTCAGATCTTTTGCTGGTTGTTGTTTATTCAATTGCGTGAGACTAACTAGCAATAAACAACAAGCAACAATAGATTTAACGTTTCGAGTATTGAGGAGCTTTGCGAGCTTTGTGCAGACCGTATTTTTTACGTTCGACACAACGGGGGTCGCGAGTGAGGTAACCTTCAACTTTCAGAGGTTTGCGGTTGTTAGGATCGAGTTCGCACAACGCGCGTGCTACACCTAGTTTAACAGCATCAGATTGTCCAGTTAAACCGCCACCATGAGCATTAACGAGGATATCATACTCACCTTCTAAGCCGAGAGTTTCTAATGGCGATCTCGCTGTGGAAATGTAGCCACTTTGAAAGTTGAAATAGTCTTCGCCAGTTCTGCCGTTGACTACTAGTTTACCAGTACCAGGGACGAGACGGACGCGGGCGATCGAGGATTTACGGCGACCCGTACCCCAATATACCGCTCGTTGTTGAGTTGCTTCCATAATTATGCTCCAGGAGTAGTATTGATGACTAGAACTTCAGGTTGTTGAGCCGCATGAGGATGGGCGGTACCTGCGTAGACATTCAATTTGGTGAATAGGTGTTTGCCCATCGAATTTTTAGGCAACATTCCTTTAACTGCTTGCTCGATAATCCGCTCTGGGATGCGCACTTGCAGTTTGGAGAAAACCTCTGTCTTCATCCCGCCGGGACGACCAGAATGTCTTCTGTAGACTTTCTGGGTGCTTTTTTTACCAGTGACAACGACTTTCTCAGCGTTGATCACGATAACGAAATCACCAGTGTCGATGTGGGGCGTAAATGTGGGTTTATTTTTGCCACGCAGTACCATGGCGATTTGGCTAGCTAGACGACCGAGGCGTTGGTCTGCGGCATCGATGATGTACCACTTGGCATCAGCCGTATTATTAGTTGGTGGTAAGTAGGTTTTTTCCACGATCTTAATATCAGTTATAGGTTGGGAGCATAGCGACACCCAACAGCGATGAGTGAGTAGCTATGACTGGTGAAAATTGCGGTTGGGTAGCGATCGCCAAACCCAACACTTATAAATATCCCTAAGCTGTCGGCAATAAAAATTGCGGTTGGGTATCGTACCAGACTGACTTAGGGAACGGAAAATCTGGATACCCGACTCGCAGCAAACATAAACCTTTAGCAGGTGCCGAATGCCTGACTTGCGATCGTTGTTCGGTTTGCCAGATTTTAGTGAATTCGGCGATCGATAAATCGCCATTTCCAACTTGAATCAGCAGTCCGACCAACAGGCGTACCATTCCATACAAAAATCCATTGGCTTGAATTTCGATGTGGACGAAGTCTCCCGACTGGTAACAACCGACATCCTGAATATCCACCCAAGAATGCGATCGACCCGAATCCGTCCGATGGAAAGCAGCGAGATGATGGGTGCCCAACATGGGTGCTACAGCGGCTTGCATTCGCTCGATAACCAGCGGTTGTTGATAATAATGCCAACTATAGGGTCGCACGAACAAATTGGGTTGTGCTGCCGTATAGATGGTATATCGATACCGTCGGTAGCTGGCGGAGAAGCGTGCGTGCCAGCGATCGTCAACTGGCGCAGAAGCACGGATGACAATATCATCGGGCAACCGCGAGTTGAGAACTGCTGCCCAACTATTGGCGGGAATCACGCTCGGATTGTCGAAGTGGGCGACTTGAGCCGCTGCATGAACGCCACTATCAGTACGTCCAGCACCGTAGATACTAACCGATCGATCGAGAACTTTGGCGATCGCGCGTTCGATTTCGGACTGGACTGTGCGGCCCTGCGGTTGCTTTTGCCAGCCAAGCAGGTGGGTACCTGAATATTGAATGACTAAAGCGACGCGTTGGCTCGGACTGTTAGTTATGAGTTTGTGGTTTTTAGCAGCCATTGAGTCACAAATAACAGGTGGCGATTGACTAGAGCCACTCTACATCAATTCGATGATGGCCATCTCGGCATTATCACCCCGACGCGGTACCGTGCGGACGACGCGAGTGTAACCACCTTGGCGGTTACCATAACGTTCGGGTGCTTCTTCAAATAAAGCGTGGACGAGGTTTTGGTCGTAAATATAACCTAGAGCTTGACGACGAGCGGCAAGGGTGCCAGATTTAGCTAGGGTAACCATTTTCTCAACTTCTGGGCGCAGGGCTTTGGCCTTGACCAGAGTGGTTGTGATGCGACCGTGGCGGATGAGTTCGGTCGTCAAAGACCGTAACAGTGCTTTCCGCTGGTCGGCTGGCTTGCCCAGTTTGGGCACGCGGCAGCGATGACGCATTGTATTTTTTCCTTGATTTTAATTGGTGTGAACTTGTGGTTGAGATCGCCCTACCCTGGGGCAAGAGTGGGACGAGCAACTGGGGTAAAATGGTCTCGATCAAGACAAACATCGTGCCGAGTTGCTAGTCTTGTGCCCCCGATGCCTCAGACTTTTACTGATTTATCGTGGGGTAGTTTGATCCCCAATCGCTTTTCCAGTGCTTCTATCACCTCCTCTGCCGATTTGAGGCCGAAGTTCTTAATTTCTAAGAGGTCTTCTTGGGTGTAACCCATTAAATCGGAGACTGAGTTAATTTGCGCTCGTTTCAAGCAGTTGTAGGCTCTAACGGAGAGATTTAACTCTTCGATCGGAATTTGGTTGGAGGGATCTTCTTCGTCTGGATATTCTGGTTGGAACGATTCCAAGCTGATGTCCTTGAGCGGATTGAGTAGGTCTACCAAAATTTTGGCGGATTCGCTCAATGCTTCTTGAGGTGTCAGGCTGCCATTAGTCCAGATTTCGAGGATCAGTCGATCTTTTTCGACTGCGCCATCGATCCGCACATCTTCGGTACTATAGTTAACCTGAATAACAGGCATAAATACAGCATCGATTTGGAGTAAATCCATTGCCAGACCTTGTTCGCGAAACTTGTCTACGGAGCGATAGCCTTTGCCGCGCTCGATCCGAAATTCCATTTCCAATTTGCCACCCTCAGCGACGGTAGCTACATATTGGTTGGGATCGACAACTTCCACTTCTGAAGGCAACTCAAAATCGGCAGTTGTCACTTCAGCAGGCCCAGTTACATTCAGGCGACCGATTTGCGGCTGCGAGGTGTAACTTTTGAGCTTGACCTCTTTCATATTCAGCAGGAGTTCTAAAACATCCTGCCGGACGCCGACTAAGGTGGCAAACTCATGATTGACCGTACCGGGTTTGACGCCAGTTTTTTCGTCTCTAATTAATCCAGCTACTCTAACTGCTGTAATTGCCGTCCCTTCTAAGTTGGATAGCAACACGCGCCGAAGCGAGTTACCGATCGTGGTACCTTGACCTCGATCGAGCGGTTCTAGAATAAACTTACTATATTGACTTTGATTTGACTCGGTCTTAGACTCGACACACTCGATCTGAAACTGCGCCACAGAGTGACCTCCCTACCCAGTTTGTACTTACATTTAAACTTTTTACAGACGATCGCCTTGCAGCGATACTATCCCTTTCTAACCTAACAATTTGCAATTCATAAGTACGGTCGTCGCCACCAGTGGCTACAGTCGCACCCATAAACTCCAATTTGTATCTAAACTCTCCGCCGTTTTGGAGGACGGCAGCCATTGTGAGGAATTGGAGTGACATCGCGGATTAGGGTAATTTCTAACCCCGCACCTTGGAGCGCACGAATCGCAGTTTCACGACCCGCTCCAGGCCCGCTGACCATCACTTCAAGCTGCCGCATTCCTTGATCCATCGCCCGCTTGCCAGCACTTTCTGCGGCTGTCTGAGCGGCAAAGGGAGTACCTTTTTTCGCGCCTTTGAATCCACTAGAGCCACTAGAAGCCCAGGAGATACAATCGCCATTAGCATCAGAAATAGTGACGATCGTGTTGTTGAATGTTGACTGGATGTAAGCTACTCCGTTAGGAACGTTGCGCTTCTGCTTTTTAGGGCCAGTCTTTTTACTAGGTTGTCGAGCCATGTCGGTCTATGTTTAGAAAATATCAATGAGGTAATCGATGTTAATCCACTGCGGTCGAGTTCGATGTGTCTAAGAGCGAAAGGCTGCGATCGAAGTTGCGTCCGGTAGTATAATCGTCCGCTCATTCTTTCGGCTGCCAGATGCGTCCATATCCAGTTATGGCAAGAGTTATAAACACGCTAATTGGCGAGGAGCAACCAGCCGACTGACTACCATTAAATCTGGTAAACAAGAACGGGAGTTACTAATCGCCAATTGGCTATTGCTAGGTTGCCACAACCATCGAACCATGTTATTTCTTACCGGGAGCTTTTTTCTTCCCAGCGACGGTAGCGCGACGACCGCGACGAGTACGTGCGTTTGTGCGCGTGCGCTGTCCGCGAACGGGTAATCCCATGCGGTGTCTGCGTCCCCGATAGGAGCCGATATCGATCAATCGCTTGATGTTCATCGATTCCCAGCGACGTAAGTCACCTTCGATCTGATAGTCGCCTTCGACGCGCTCCCGCAGGAGGGCAACATCAGCTTCTGAAAGATCTTTTACTCGCGTATCCGGATTTACACCCGTTTTTGCTAATACTTCTTTGGCGCGGGTTAGACCGATTCCAAAGATGTATGTCAGACCGATCTCCACGCGTTTGTCGCGGGGGAGGTCTACACCTGCTATCCGTGCCACACTTGTTTCTCCAATTTACTTTGCTCTGAAGGCGATCGAGGGGATGAAAAGGTTTGGTTTGGGACTAGTGCAACTCGCCCATGCCATCGTTTCCATTCGATCGCCATTTAATCTACGAATCTACGTTGTTGGTGTCAATGACTAACTAGCAACTTGGACTAGCCATCTAACCTTGACGTTGTTTATGTTTCGGGTTGGCACAAATGACCATAACCCGACCGCGCCGACGAATAACGCGGCACTTTTCACAAATCTTTTTGACAGACGCTCGGACTTTCATGCCAATTTTGTCAACACTGCAAGCTTAATATTATAACATTTTTCACATAATTGTCAGTAGCGATCGCACGACAATTTTGCTGGAGACGATCCACCAGATGGCGAAAGGACTAAAATTTAGGGGATGGCGCGGAAAATATAACTATTTTTTATTACGCAGTCGGTAGGTAATCCGCCCTTTACTGAGATCGTAAGGGGTCAGTTCGACCTTGACTCGATCGCCAGGAAGAATTTTAATATAGTTGCGACGAATTTTACCAGAGATGTGGGCTAAGACGTTAAACCCATTATCTAGATCGACTCGAAACATGGCATTAGGCAAGGACTCTGTGACCGTGCCCTCCATTTCAATCAAATCTTGTTTAGACAAGTAATATTTACCTCAAATAGGACGATTAAATTTAGTCGAAAGTCGAACGGCGGGTAGCTCGATCGATTTTCAACGTCTACTTCTAGTTTAACAGGGGCGAGGAGATTGGCGGAGACGCTGTAATCTTGAAGCCTTTAGTTAACTAACTTTTCTAGTTCCTCGGTAACTGTGGCCAAGTCTCGATCGCCGTCAACGCTGCGTAAAACGCCTTTGTGCTGGTAGAAATCGATCAGTGGTGCAGTTTGCTCTTCATACACTACCAACCGCCTGCGAATCACATCCTCGGTGTCATCGGGACGATTTTGAATCTTGGCTCGATCGAGCAATCTTGCAACTAATACCGATTGCGGTACGCTCAGATCGATCGCCAGATCGTAACTTTGACCGATTTCTGCCAGTAATCGATCGAGAAATTCTGCTTGAGCGACATTGCGCGGAAAACCATCTAAAATCCAACCCGTGCTGGCATCATCTTGGTTCAATCGTCCGCGAATCATATCTAGCAGCAGCGAATCGGGGACGAGTTCGCCCTTATCCATATAAGATTTAGCCTTAACGCCTAAATCCGTCTGTTCTTTAACTTCGGCGCGTAAAATATCACCTGTAGAAATATGGGCAATTCCACACGATTGCGCGAGGATCTGCGCTTGGGTGCCTTTACCCGCACCGGGGGCACCGAGAAAAATGAGTCTAGTCATGGAAGTGAATAGTGAATAGTGAATAGTGAATAGTGGGGTGTAAGTAGTATGGAAAGTGGACGAATTATTTAGAATTAATCGCTATCCACTATCCACTACTCACTATCCACTAATCCTTACTGTTGACCATCCCTTCGTACCGTTGCGAGATCACGAGGGTTTGGACTTGTTTGGCAGTGTCGATGGCAACGCTGACTAAAATCAAGAGGGATGTAGCACCGAAACCTCTGAAGGTACTGACTCCGAGCGCACTTTCGATCGCAGTTGGTACGGTAGCAACGATTCCCAAAAAGATCGCACCCAGTAGTGTCAACCGAGCGAGAATTCCTTCAATGTATTTACTCGTGGCTACCCCAGGACGAATACCGGGAATACTTGCACCCATTTTCTTGAGATTCTGTGCCATATCGACAGGGTTCACGACTAGCGAACTGTAGAAATAGCTAAAGAAGACAATTAAGACCACATAAAATGCCACATGTGCTGCCGTCCCTGGTGCGAGGAAATTAGCAGCATTAATCACCAATTGGCTGATTGGGTCGAGGTTACCATCAGCACCGACATTTTTACCAGCAAAGGATGCTAACGCGCTAGGCAAGACTAAGACTGAGGATGCAAAAATAATTGGCATTACCCCACCTTGGTTGAGTCGCAATGGGAGATAACTGGTACGTTCGCGTTGGATTCTGCGTCCGACTTGACGACGAGCAGAGATAATCGGAATCCGGCGAGTTCCCTCTTGGACGAATACGATGCCTACTGTCATCAAAATAAAGACTGCCAACAGTGCGACCGTCCGTGTCAAAATCGAGCTATCGCCACTCTGAGCCAGATCGATCGTATCGCCCAAGGATTTGGGTAATACAGCCACAATGTTGAGGAAAATCAATAGTGAAGCACCGTTACCGATCCCACGTTCGGTAATTAGTTCTGAGATCCACATGACAAACATCGAACCAGCCGTTAAAGCCATCACCGTACTGACTACGAAGAAAGTAGTTTGATGTCCTGGTAGGGCATATTTTTGCAGCCACAGAGCAATCCCGATACTATAAGCAATTCCCCAACCGACGGCGACATAACGAGTGATTTGGGAAATCTTGCGCCGTCCGGCTTCACCTTCTTCTTTCTGAAGTTTTTCTAGTGCTGGTAAAGCCGTCGTCAGTAACTGAATGATAATCGAGGCATTAATATAAGGAATGATGCCTAACGCAAATACCCCAACTGTGGAAAATGCACCCCCTGAGAAAATATCTAAAAAGCCGATTGTTGGGCTATTTTTAATACTTTCTGCGAAGGCTACTCGATCGATCCCCGGTACCGGAATGAATGTACCGAACCGCGCCAAAATCAGCAATCCGAGAGTCACTAAAATTCGACCTCTCAAACCTGCCGCTTGCGCCATCTGCACGAATGTCTCTTGGGCAGATGGTGCCTTTTCTCTACTTGCGTCCATTTAACATACCTCGGCAAATTTATGTAATTTCAAAGCTCAAATATAAAGAACTGTTACCATTATGAACTTAAGTATACAATTTTCCAGTTAATTCTGGGGATTAAAAAAAGAATCCAGCATCGCCAATGGTAGAAAGGCAATGCTGGAGTCCATCTAATTTTTTGTTGGCGACAATTCATCAGATGAAAACATCTTAGACAATTTCGCAACTTCCGCCAGCGGCTTCAATTTTGGTACGCGCTCCAGTTGTAAAAGCTGCGGCTTTACAGTTGAGAGCAACGGTTAGTTCGCCGTCACCCAATAGTTTCAGAGGGCCATCATTGGTAGTAACAATTCCTGCTGCCGTTAATGACTCTAAAGTAACTTCACTATTTGCAGGCAATTCTGATAGTCTACGCACGTTAATTACGGTATATTCCTTCTGATTAATCAGCGGGAAATGTTTTAATTTAGGCAAACGACGATACAGAGGCATTTGACCGCCTTCAAATCCAGGACGGGTAGGACGACCGGAACGGGATTTTTGACCCCGCATCCCGAAACCACCGCTGGCACCTTGTCCGGCAGCAATACCACGTCCGACGCGGCGTTTGCGATGTTTGGAACCCGCTTTGGGTTTTAGATCTATTAATCTCATGAGAGTTGGGAGTTGGGAGTTGGGAGTTGTAAGTTGTAGGTTGGGTAGAGCGTAATGCGAAACCCAACACTCAATAATTGATTGCGTGGATGTTGGGTTTCACATTCGTTCTACCCAACCTACACCTAACACCTGTTATGCAAATAAATCGGCAACAGTCACGCCACGATCTTCAGCAACTTGGTTGAAGCTGCGAAGAGTTTTAAGAGCGTTGACTGCGGCGCGAGCATTATTTAAGGGGTTGCCAGAACCGAGTTGTTTGGCGAGGATGTTTTTGACACCTGCGAGTTCTAAGACCGTGCGGACGGCTCCACCTGCAATTACCCCAGTACCAGGAGCGGCTGGACGCATCATCACGTTAGCACCGCCACCACCACCGACGATCGGATGGGGAATTGTATTAGATTTAGTTAAGGGAATGGTAATTAGGTGTTTTTTACCATCGGCTACGCCTTTACGGACTGCGCCGATAACGTCGCTGGCTTTACCCACGCCAACGCCAACTTCACCTTTCTCATTGCCGATGACGACAATGGCGCGAAAGCTGAGTTTTTTACCACCTTTAACTACTTTACTGACCCGACGGATTTGGATCACCCGTTCTTGGTAGGTAATTTCCTTTTCTTCTTTTTTACCTTTGCCGCCTTTGCCACCGCCTTTACCGCCGCTGCCGCGACGCTGTTCGCCGCCGCTACCGCCACCACGTCGTTCTTGTTGTTCTTGTGCCATAATCTGATATTTGGAATTTATAGGTTAGAAATTCAAGCCAGCTTCACGAGCGGCATCGGCGAGAGCTTGGACGCGACCATGATAGAGATTACCACCTCGATCGAATACTACTAGCTCGATTCCTTTAGCTTTGGCACGTTCGGCAATAAGTTTGCCAACTTCTGTGGCTGCATCAATATTACCACCAGTGCTCAATTTGGATTTGAGTTCGGGTTCGAGGCTAGACGCGGCAACTAGGGTATGTTGCTCGGTATCGTCGATTACTTGGGCATAAATATGTTGGAGGGATCTAAAGACTGCCAAGCGGGGACGCTCTGCAGAACCTTGGACACCTTTACGAACGCGACGGTGACGGCGTTGAACTGCTTCTTTACGAGTTAATTTCATGTTATGTTCTATTTCTTCCCAGATTTACCAGCTTTCCGGCGGACAACTTCACCTTCGTAGCGAATTCCCTTACCTTTGTAAACTTCTGGTGGGCGAACATCGCGGATTTTGGCAGCAGTATTGCCGACTAATTCTTTGTCAATGCCACTAATGGTGACACTAGTATTCTTTTCTTTAGGAACTTCGATCGTAATTCCGGCGGGTGGGTCGATTTTAACGGGTAGACTGTAACCGACGTTGAGAGTCAGAATTCTACCATCGACCGCTGCCCGATAACCGACCCCTTGGATTTCGAGTTTCTTTTGGAATCCAGTGGAAACACCTTCAACCATGTTGGCAACCAGCGTCCGGCACAAGCCATGTTGTTGGCGCGCGGGACGGGATTCATTTGCCCGATTGACCACGATGGTGTCGCCTTCCATGACGACGACTACACCAGATGGAAGTACGCGAGAAAGTTCGCCTTTGGGGCCTTTAACCACAACCGATTGACCGTCGAGCGTGACAGTCACTTTGGCAGGTAAAGGAATTGGACGTTTACCAATTCTAGACATATTAATTATTTACTCCTTGTCAATGAAATTGCGATACGGGACGCGTATGCAAAGATGAATATTTGAGCCAGGGGAGCAAGATTTAGTACATATAAAGTTACTAATTTCTGAAAAATCGCAGGTCGATTTTTACTTACTGCTGGTTGCGCCTCGATTACCAGACGTAACAGAGAACTTCGCCACCCAAGCCTTGTTTGCGAGCCTCGCGATCGGTCATAATCCCACTAGAAGTAGAAATTACGGCAATACCGATTCCGCCGAGTACTTTCGGTAAGTCTTTATGGTTGGAATAGACGCGCAGACCGGGCTTACTCACGCGTTTGAGTGCAGTGATAATCGGTTGGCGATTTTTGCCTTTGTATCTCAATGTGAGAACTAATTTTTTGTCAACCCCTTCGCCTGTCTCTTCATACTCACCGACATAGCCTTCTTGTCTGAGGACAGTGGCAATGCTGCGAGTGAGTTTGGTTGCTGGCAGGTTGGTGGTTTGATGTTTGACGATGCTCGCATTCCGAATGCGAGTCAGCATGTCTGAGATGGTATCGTGTGCCGCCATTTGTTGTTAAGGGTGAAAATTAGTGAATAGTGAATAGTGGAAAGTGGATAGTGAATAGCGGTGAGCTATTGCTCTCCATCGATCCATACCACGATTGCTGCTGTTGCCTGGAGAGGTTAACTGGCGCGGAAGGGCATTCCCATTTCTTTTAAGAGTGCGCGTCCAGCTTCGTCGTTGTCGGCTGTAGTAATAATCGAGATATCCATCCCGCGAATTTGGTCGATTTGGTCGTACTCAATTTCGGGGAAGATCAGTTGTTCGCGAATCCCGATACTGTAGTTGCCGCGACCGTCAAAGCTTTTGGGGCTGATGCCTCGGAAGTCCCGAATCCGGGGGAGAGTCAGGTTGATAAATCTGTCGAGGAAGGCATACATCCGATCTCCACGTAGGGTCACCATGACGCCGACGGGCATCCCGGCACGGATTTTAAAACCCGCGATCGCTTTTTTAGCGCGGGTAACGACGGGTTTTTGTCCAGTAATCTTAGCAATTTCGGCGATCGAAGATTCGAGAGCTTTCGCATTAGTCGCTGCTTCACCTAATCCCCGATTGACGGTAATTTTAATCACCTTGGGCACTTGCAGCACATTGGTATAACCAAATTGCTCCATTAGCTTGGGTGTAATTTCCTGTTGATACTTAGTTTTAAGTTGTTGCGCCATGATATTGGTTTATTTAGGTTCCTGGGCTTGGTCAGGAGAATAATCTGCGACGATCGATCGTCGATAAAATTAGAACTGACAATTAACTAGTCGATAATTTCGCCAGTTTTCTTTAAGATCCGTACCTTTTTGCCTTCAGCATTTACGGTGTAACCGATCCGACTAGCTACGTTTTGCTTGGTCGAATAGAGCATAACTTTAGAGCTATGAATGGGCGATTCAGCAGTATCGATCCGACCGGATTCGCCTTCTTGTACGGGCTTGATATGCTTGGTGCGAATACTGACGCCTTTAACGACCACCTTGCTCAGTTCGGGGAAGGATTGAAGCACTTCACCGATTTTACCTTTATCACTACCGGAGATAACTTGAACGGTGTCGCCCTTCTTGACGTGCATCCGATGCTTAACTTTGGGTTTCTGTCTTGCCATTTTTTAGAGTACCTCTGGAGCCAGGGAAACGATTTTGGTGAAGCTTTTGTCGCGGAGTTCGCGAGCGACAGGGCCGAAAACGCGAGTGCCTCTGGGATTGCCTTCAGCATTGACTATAACGGCAGCATTATCGTCAAACCGGATACTCATGCCACTTTCACGGCGCATAGTATGTTTGGTACGCACGATCACGGCACGAACTACTTCAGATTTTTTGACTGCCATGTTGGGAGTGGCATCTTTGACGACAGCGATAATTGTATCGCCGACACCGCCGTAGGTACGATTACCCGCACCTAGGACGCGAATGCACATAATTTTACGGGCACCGCTATTATCCGCAACGGTTAAATAACTTTCTTGTTGGATCATGGTGATTAGGGAGGGGGAGCGGCTCGCGCCCGTCGGGTTCCCCGACGAGAAAAGCGAGACAAGACAGAGGGGGAG
>NZ_PVWO01000340.1 GCF_003003845.1 Chamaesiphon polymorphus CCALA 037
GCTGATAAACTCATCCGCTCCAGCGATCTGACAAGCCCAGACGATCTGTTCAAACGAGGTTGTGGGGTAGGAGAGACGAAAATTGTCGATAATCGATCGACTCCAAAATTGGGCATCTTGAGAGACTAATACGACCTGTTGACGCAGACATTCTAAGGCGAGATCTTGCTGACTGAAGGCACCGTAGCGAATATTCCCCGATTTGAGGGGATACAGTCCAGCAATGAGTTTGGCGAGGGTACTTTTACCGCAACCCGAGGCTCCGATCGTGGCGGTAACTTTGCCGCCGGGAATAGTCAGGGTAAAATCTTGGAGCAGATCTACTCGTCCGGCGTGGTGGAAGTTGACTTGGGAGCAATTAATGTTTGCATCGGGCGCGATCGTCGCCCATGGTTTGGATGTGGTATGCACTTCTTCCGGAGTTGCATCGAGTACTTCCGATAGGCGTTGAATCACGATCTGGGCGGTAATAAATTCATCGATCGTGCCGACGACAGTGCTCAAAAATCCTAGAAAATTGCCACTCATCCCATTGAAAGCGATGAGCTGTCCGATACTCATGGTGCGATCGATGACTGAGTAGCTGCCGAGCCAGAGCAAGCCAATCGTCGTGAAGTTAGCAATAATTCCCGTCAGCGTAGAGCTATATAAACCCAGTTGCATCGTGCCCCAATTGAGGTTTGCCAGTCGTCCAAAGTTGCGCTGGTACTCATCCCAGACTTGCGGCGCGGCTTGGGTGGTTTTCAAGACCAAAGCACTCCGAAAAGTTTCGACCAAAAAGCCCTGATTTTCCGTCCCTTCGATAATTAAGCGGCGAGTTTTATGCCGCAAGGCCGGGAGAAACAGCAGGTTGACAATGGTGACTACGACAAAAGCCGCTAGCGAAGCTACTGTCAGTTGCCAACTATAGACGAGCATCAGCCCCAGCGAGACAACGGCGATAAAAAATTGACTGGGCAAACCGAGGACGATCTGACTGACTAGGGCATTGACTGTGCGGACATCACCCAGACGGCTGATGACTTCGCCGCTGCGGTGGGCATCAAAGTAGGACAAGGGCAACCGCAGCAGATTGAAGCCATAGTCGAGGGTTAGCCCCAGTTGCAATCGCTGACCGAAATTGCCGACTAATTGGGATTGGATCAGCCCGATCGTACTCCGAAACAGATTCATGACCATGACGGCGATCGCGACTGTGGTGAGCAACTGAATATCGCCCCGTACCAACACGTCATCGGTGAGCAACTGCATCATCATCGGCATGGCTAGAGCCAATAATCCGATCGCGATATTAATTACCAGTGCTTGGATCAGCGTCCACCGATACGGCCATACCCGCCGCAGAAATCGCCCCAAACCACTCACTTTATCGTTGGGTTGCTCGTAAAATCGCTCATCATCCGGCTGCAACAACAGCATCAATCCATTCGACCAACCCGCCAATAGTTCTTTGCGGGTCAGATGCCGAATTCCGACTGCCGGATCGGCGATAATATATTTCCGCCCCCGCTGGCGGTAGAGTACCACCCAGTGGTTGCCGTGCCAATGGACGATTAGGGGTAATGGTGCGTCATTGAGATGCTCGATCGCTTCTGCGGTGGCTTGCGCTTGACGCGCGTGAAAACCCACTACTTCTGCCCCCCGCCGCAAACCTAATAAGGTGGTACCGCGAGATCCGGTACCCACCGCTTCGCGCATCCGCGTGAGCGTAAAAGTGCGCCCGTAATGTTTGGCAACGGTGGCCAGACATGCAGCACCACAGTCTTCTTCACTATGTTGGAGAATACAGGAGTAGCTCATATGGTTGTTGGCTAATAGGGCAGAGATCGGCAACCAAGCGCAAGCCAAAAGTGGTTAATAATAGTCGATGGCGAGAACAAACCCGTTGGATACCGTCATCCCCCGATCGAAACTGTAGGTGTACGTGTGTTGGATGACCTTATCTCCTCGACCGTAAACACTGACATTTGCCGATGCATTGTCGCCGATCGCAATTGCAGTACCATATCCGAAGGCAATCGATACATACTGGTTGGCCATCGATCGCGTCATGGCATTTGTATAAGCGTAGGTGGAATCACCAGTAGCCTCGGCGATGGCATCAACGCCTACCAGTGCAACTCCCCCAGCGATCGAGGACGCAGTAAAATCGGGGATCTCGACAAATCCAAATTTGTCTGGTTGACCCAATTGGGAAATCGGATTAAATTTTGTCATAAAAAAAGCAATTCATAATACAATGCCTCAAAAATCTCAAACCGTTGGCACAATCGATCGGCTGGCGAAGATTTCGATCGGATCGGTATCATCGCCACCACTGACAACACTCACCTCTGCCATGGCATTTTCCCCGCTGGCGATCGCGGTCGCTCCTCCCATCGCCAAGGAGAAGTAAGCGTGCGGGCAGATCGATTCGGTAGATCCGACGCTAGGCGATTCTCTTGCCGAGAGGCTTTGCCAAGGAGTTGTGGTGTTTGAGAGCGTATAGGCTAACTTCCGCCGCCCACCTTTGACTTTAATACTTACAAACGCACCGCCATCAATAGCTGCCGCAATTTCATCGGAAATCTCGACAAATCCAAATTTGTCTGGACGTTCCCATCCCACCGTCGAACTAATAGGTTTCATAAAAAACTTATTACTCATTACTTATTACTTATTACTCATTACTCGATCGAGCAATTTGGATCTATGCCTAGCTCGGCTAGCGGCTGGAGAGTATAAAGCACGCCGACTAGCTGCCGTCGTGCTTTGCCTACTAGCTAAGATTAGAAATTGGAAGCAGAGGTAGAACCGCTATAAGCAGAGGATCGGAAAGGATCGCTGTAAGTCAGAGTCAGAGTTTCTGCTAGTGAGTCACGTCCATAAGCATCTGCATAAGCCTCAGCATCGCCTAAGTTGCCATAAGGATCTGCATAAGAGCGAACGTACTTATCGACATAGATATCGATATAAGACTTTTTGTAAACGTCGAGGTTGACACTGCCTCGTAGCCCACCACAAACGTTTTGAGCGGAATCATCGGAAAGTTCGATACCAAAATTAGTATTCATAAAAACTCCAAAAGATTGATTGCAAGACTCAAGAAAAGATCGAGCTAATATCTTCGATCTCTTATATATTACAATCCACAACTCAGGGGGTAAATGCCGATTGCGAACGCATTACGATCGATCGGATCGTATTTTGCATAGTTAAAATAAGTCTTAAATTGTAAATTGTAAATAATGCTTAAAAATAGATTTTAAATTCCTAATTCATGTTAAAATTTAACGATCTTCGCAAGCAATGTTTGAAAAAAATCGGGAACAGCGCGTGCAGATAACCTGCGACCCAGGCTATTCACTAATAAGCATTCGGACGACCTACCCATCTGAATCGATCGAGATCGACCACCCGCTACTCGTGCGGAGAGCGGATCGTCGATCTCTTGCCACATCACATTTTGGCGATCGAACGGGCTACTGTGTTTCAATGTATCCGATGGTTTTTCGCCAAACAACTGCTGGTACTCCTTGGCAAACTTCCCACCTTGGGTAAATCCATATTTCATCATCACATCCACAACTTTAGTATCGGTGGTGGCTGCTGCCAATTCCCGCCGAATCCGGTGCAATCGGGCTTGAGCCATAAACCGCATCGGCGAACAGTCACAGTGAAGGGCAAAGGCTTTTTGGAGCAGGCGAGCAGACACGCCCGTCGCGTCGGCGATATCCGCTAGCTTGATATCTTCATGGAGATGGGATTCAATGAATGTCTGTGCTTTGCGGACGTGATAGGCCAATGCACCCTCGATCTGATACGATAGCTCATCAGAATAATTGCTCTGCAAGCCCTCGATCGCACAAGCTAAAAAAGTCGCCTCCAACTTTTGGAGCACTAACGAAGAACAATGAACGGAGGTAGCCGCAGTGGTTGTGGCTACTTCCCAAAGAAATTGACTGAATTTCTTCAAACTCAAGCCCACCTCATTAGTCAAATCGATGTTGGGCATGAAGACGACTGGGTGTTTCAATGGTCGATCGAGTAATTTACTCACAGCCGACTCGATCGCATCTCGATCGATCGAAATCAATAATACTTGTCCCGACTCACTGGCAATACTTTCCACAGTTTGAGTCGGACAGCCAATCGTCGCTGTAGCTGCGGAACAATCAGTCTGGTAGCGATCGATCTTTTGCTCTAAAGATCCCGAACTGACGATATAAAAGATGTAACGCTCGTCTAAGGCAGCTTGTTCTAGTTTAAATGCTCCTTGCCATCGGAGATCGATGAGCTGGAAATTGCTCGCGATCGGGGGGCGAGCATCGCAGCGAAGATTTGTAGCTGAATCGCTGCTGTTCGATCTCGATAGCGAATGGAGTCGATAATCGCCAATTGCATTGCCGATCGTCTCTTGCCAACTATTTTCGCCCAGATTTTGCTTGCCATTATTGGTACGCTCTGCCCATCCGTGCTGTTGGCTGTGGTAATAGGCTGGGGACTGTTCGCGCTGAATCATCCGCTGGCTTGGAGCTGCATCAGGACTATTGCAAAGCAATGCTCTCCCCTTTCCATTATGCTGTTGCATACAAGCTTGTAGTGTGTGAATGGATCTATTTCTCACCATCCCAAACTTAAACGGTAATATCAATACGACAATCGGCTAAGTTGTCACAAATATGTTCGATTTTGACTTACGTGACGATCGCTCTTTATAGCATATGTATATTGACAAACCGTCTCCCCTCAAGGCTCAATTAAAATATCGATCGAAGCAAATACACACAATGCCATTTTTTATTGTATAAAATACAACGTTTAATTTTTGTAACTTCTTGTTTTTATTCTCCGACAAAAAGTTGGTAACGCATTCAGATTAATCGATCGAGTCACTTCTAAGCCAATATTGTCAGATAATTTGGTTGGTGCGCGATCCGATCGCACCAAGCTAAAATCGCGGGAAATTTGCTCAATTCAAAATTACCTTCCTCAGCAACATGAGTATAGGCATACAGAGCGATATCGGCGATCGTGTAGCGATTGCCCACGAAATAATCGGAGCGTTCTAAATGTTGCTCCATCACTCGCAACGCAGCATAACCCAGTTCTTGCTTTTGCACGATTGCTTCGCGTTTTTGCTCGGCTATGTTAGCAATTGAAATCCAAAAGCGCACGGTAGCAATATTTGGTTCGTGACTATATTGCTCGAAAAATAACCATTGCATCACTTGCGCGCGCTCCCATCGATCGGCAGGCAAAAAATCGGTACCATCAGCAAGATAATAAATAATGGCATTCGATTCAAATAAATACTGTCCGGGTTGAATTTCTAATGCTGGCGTTTTCCCAACTGGATTCATTGTCAAAAATTCCGCCGTGCGACTCTCACCTTTGAGGATATCGATCGGGATTCTTTGATACGCTATCTCCAGTTGATTCAACAGCAACCGAATTTTATAACAATTCCCCGAAGACGCATATTCATATAGTTTGAGCATAATCTTTAACCTGAACTTTAGATCGAGGTAGGGGCAATTCATGAATTGCCCCTACCTCGATCTTAGCAAGATCGACGTTGATAATGTTGGGTTTCGTGCCTCAACCCAACCTACATACTCTATCAACTATCAACTATCAAACAACACCGTCGTCATATAATTTTCCGCCCATTCCGTACCGAAAGCTTTTTCTAATACGCGACGGGTTTTGTCGTTTTGCTGTTGCTTAGTACAATAATAATTTTGAGCGGTGAGGATTTCGGCGCGTTCGGTAGTGCTGACAGGAGTTGCCATCGCCGCCTGTTGACAGTGAATCGTCAGTATTGCAATGACGCGATCTAGAAACCATTGTTCTTCTTCAGGGTTTGCGGGACGCACGAAAAAGCAAAATTCTGAGAAAATATCCGCCCAGTCTGGTAACTCGCGCGGTTGGCTGAAGTTATGCTGGGGTAATAACAGTAAGGGTAGGCGATAGTTATCGGGCAATACCCGTTGCGCGTTGAGTGGCGATAAATCGGCAATTGCCGCACTGATTTGTCCCCGTCCCGCGACGATATCGGTACCAAACATCGGTAGCGCGTATTCAGGATGCGGAAACATCACACAGTGGAGAATATCTAAATTCTTGCCTACCTGAGCCAGTTCCAGATGTAGCTTCCGAAATTGGGGGGTTTGGTAGCACTTGTTTTCGATGACTAGTTTTTCCCCTTCCAATTTCCCTTCAACATAGCCCAATTCTGAGGGTAGATAATAAGGGGACAGATCTAGGTATTGTGCCCAGACGGTTTCGATCGCATTGGCAAGTTGCTCGATTAGGGTGTGTTGGCGCGATCGCAGTGACTGGGTACTAGTTTCCATCATAATTAATAGCCGATCCAGATTGCGGTCGTTATCGCTTTGTGGCGATGAGGCCGATCCGCAGGAGTCAAGATGGGTGCAGTTTATCTACCGATAAAAAACACCGCATATCTATTCAATTTTACCAGGGGCGGTTATCGAGCTGAAAGATTGCTTCATCTTTGTTTAGACCCATCGACCTTGAGATCGCCACATCTGGCTAATTTCTGGTCAACCACTTTTG
>NZ_PVWO01000341.1 GCF_003003845.1 Chamaesiphon polymorphus CCALA 037
CGAACTCGTTTCGATCGATCGGATTCAAACCTATGGCAAAGATGGTACTGGCGACAAACTTCTCGAACTATCTCCCGATGAAGAGATTGCGTTCGTAAATTAGCCAGATTGTGAGAATGGGTAATGGGTAATGGGTGATAGATAATGAGTAATGGTAATTATCAATTATCAATTATCAATTAATTTAATCTTTCAAGCTATAAAACTAAAATTGCTATGCTAGATTACCATTCTCAAAAATACTTACCTTCGGCTGACGAACTTTTAGACTCAGATGAAACACCAGTGGACAATGAACTCCAAGAACTAATTCCAGCTCTGCTCAAATCCATCTTATTGATGGTATGGGAACAGAGACAAGATTGGTTCTTTGGAGTCGATATGGGGATCTATTCTAATCCAGAATTACCGCCCATCGTCCCCGCTGCGTTCCTGAGTCTAGGTGTAGAGCGATGTTATGATGAAGAACTCAGACCTAGTTACGTCTTATGGGATGAGGAAGTAATTCCAATTTTTGTCTTAGAAGTAGTTTCGCCCAGATATCGAGAAGAGTACACGACTAAGCTAAAAGTTTACGAGCAAATGGGAGTATTGTATTATGCAATTTACTCCTCAAAACGCAAACGCAAGCCTAAATTGGAAGTATATAAATTAGTCGATGGCAGCTATCAACTCATCCCTGAAAATATCGTCTGGATGCCAGAAATTGGTATGGGCATCGGGTGCGATCGCGGCAATTATGGAGGGATAACTAGAGAGTGGTTGTATTGGTATGATGAAACTGGCAACCGTTATCCTACGCCCAACGAACGAATTCAACAAGAAGTAGATCGATCGAACAAATTAGCAGACAAATTACGGCAATTAGGAATCGATCCTGATGAATAAAAGTTGATATAAATCGTACTATTTCATACTCGTTGGCATAGCCTCTCTGGCAGAGAATCGCTTCAAATATTCACATTGCTAAATCGACAATGGTGCTGGCGAGTAATGCCCACCCTACTAGGTTTAACTCGATTTGTGCTGTGTTAATCTGTCTCGATCGTAATCCCATAACGTGCAAAATCAACTGAGATCGATCGTTTCCAGGCTGTATGATGCAATCTATCGTTAATAGCACTACTTTGCATAATTAATTGAGGATGACGATCGTTGATATTTTCGGTGAGCATCAAACAGGTTTTGTGAGTGTAACGCTGATTGGGAAATAGGGCTAATTTTAGCAATGGTAGTCGTGGTTTTCGCGATTTCTTTTGACTTGCCCAAAGATCGATCCGTGCGGCTTCATCAATGACTGCTTGCGGTAATTTCCAGGGAGCAGACTGGCGGAGGGTATCGACTAAAAGATCCCTCCATGTTAGATCGGAATAGTAATTTTTAACAATCCCGCCACCAAGTATTTGATGCAGCACGGTAGATAATATTACACCATAAAGTCCTAATGCTTCTTCAATTTTGCCCTCATTGAGTAGCGATAAAGATCGCATAGCTCGATCGTTTTCTGGTGTCGCAATATGCTGATTCGTACCCAAAAGTTCAGTGTGAGGAGTGTCTTTATCCGTCCACAGCCAAGGACAATTTTCCCACCGATGGTTTCGATCGATGGCATAGAGATCGGTCAATCCGATTTTAACGATCTGTTCGTCACTCCGGCGATCGGGGCCGATTGCTGCCAGACATAAATCGCGTTCTTTACTATGAGGATTGGGATCTGGAGTCTTTTCATAGATATTTAATACCACTGCTGTTTTGAGTGCGACTCGCCCAGTTTTATCCCATGGAAAATTTCGCACGATTTGTCCCATTCGGAGCAAGCTGAGATCTCGATCGAAATCGCTACGTCCGCGAGCTGTTAAACGACTGAGTAAATATGGCGAAGGCTCGGTAAATTGACACTCAATTTGCCGATTTGACAATCCTTTTGCGATGAGCTGTAATCGTCCTCGCTCACGTACCGGATCGATTGGTGCTGGTAACTTCCAGCCTTCAGTAGCGATCGATTGGTGGCGCGATCTCAATTCATGGGCTAATTTTTGTTCGGCACCTGCTAGCCCACCGAGGACAACAGCATCTCTAGGTGGTGAATTTTGCCCGCCAAGTACGGCATCAGATCGATCGGGTGCGCGGGATGACATATTAGAAAATGTTTAGATCTGGGATTGTTTTATTATTCCCGATATCTGCACGAAACTGACTTGTCAAGCCGACGGATATGGCAACGAGGTAAGATCGGAAAAGCCTTTCTCCTACTCCATATTCCCCAACTATCGATTCAGACTTAAATTCAGTCGTTCCTGAGCCGTTTTTAGTGCGGCTGCTGGCGAATTTTTATTCATTAATACAGACTCGATCGCGCGTCCGAGATTTTCTGAAATTTGGCTGTAACCCGGTTCGATCGGGCGCGCTCTACCGTATTTGGCTTGGTCTAAAAATACTTGAGTTGCAGGAGTTTTACTGACATAATCGCGATAGCTCGATCGATCGCGAGCTTTGAGATTGACGGGTAAATATCCCGTACCTAACGCCCATTCAGTCTGAAAATATTCACTCAATACGTATTCCATGAACTCCCAAGCTGCTTGTTGATGTGCAGGAGTACTTTTCATCATAAATAGATTTTCACCGCCCGTACTTGTCGCCGATCGAGTGCCAGCCGGAATTGGCATAACATCATAGTCGGTAAAATTCATTCCTGCTAATTGACCAAATGTCCAGGGGCCAGTTAATTGCATCGCTACTTTACCAGCCAGGAAATTATCTAATTCATAACCGCGCTCTGGTGAAGATAAAATCGCATGACCATCTTTAACTAAATCTTGCCACAATTTCAAAGCCGCGATCGAGCCGGGATTATCAATCGCCGTTATCTTTCCAGATTTAAGTTCGCCACCGCCACTCCACATAAATGGCAGCCAGGTAAATACCGTCCACTCGCCTTGTCCTAACGGTAACAGCATCCCATATTTATCGATTTTGCCATCGCCATTACTATCGCGAGTCAGTTGTTTGGCAGTTGCTTGAAATTCTGGCCAATTAGTCGGAATTTTCTCGATTCCCGCAGCTTTAAATAAACTGGGACGATAAAAGATGCCGACATTATTCGTGCCAAACGGAATCGACCACAGATGATTTTCGTATTGCATCGAGCCGAGTAAAGCCGGATCGATATCTTTAGTAACTGTCGATCGATTCCAGCGCTCGTCTAAAGGCTCGATCGCTTCTAAATCGACTAATTGTCCCGTCAACATCGAACCATACCAAAGTAAATCGGGCTTCGCATCGCCGACAATTGCCGCGAGAATTTTGGGTAATTGACGATCGGATTGACCGATATATAATGACTCAACTTCGATCTTTGGGTGCGATCGATTGAACTTAGCTACTAACTTATCAAAAACCTCGCGATTGGGTGGCGGATTGATGCCTTGCCATAACGTCAAATGCGTCACCCCATCGCGATTCTCATTCTGAGAGGCTCCGCCAACGAGTCGCACTGGCGTACATCCTGCAAGAATTATGAGTAAAATTAAAGCGATCGAGATTCCAATTTTAGAAGCTAATCGGTTTATATGGCAGGTCATAGTAAATGGGCAAATATTAAGCGACAAAAGGCGCGAGTCGATGCGGTACGTGGGAAAACATTTACCCAATTATCGCGGGCAATTATCGTCGCCGCCCGAAATGGGATTCCCGATCCCGATGGTAACTTTCAACTGCGGACGGCGATCGAAAAAGCCAAAGCAGCAGGTATCCCCAACGATAACATCGATCGGGCGATCGCTAAGGGTTCGGGTACTGCCGATAGTAATGCCCAGCTCGAAGAAATTCGCTACGAAGGTTACGGTGCAGGCGGTGTGGCGATTATTGTCGAAGCTCTGACAGACAACCGCAATCGCACCGCAGCAGAGTTGCGATTTGCCTTTACCAAGCGCGGTGGTAACCTGGGAGAAACTGGCTGTGTGAGCTGGATGTTCGACCTCAAAGGCGTTTGTTCGATCGTCGGGAGTGTGGATGAGGATCGACTCTTAGAAGCGGCTTTAGAAGGCGGTGCGGACGTGTATGAGTTGCTCGACGATGAGGAGCAGCCAGGGGCGGAAGTCTTTACGACAGTGGCAAATCTCGAACGACTCAATACCGCTTTGCGTGCCGAGGGCTTTAAAGTCAGCGATGCCGAGCTACGGTGGGTGCCCCAAACGACGGTATTAGTCGAAGATCCGGAGCAAAGTAAGCAACTGCTCAAATTAATTGAAGTATTAGAAGCCTTGGATGATGTCCAAACAGTAACTGCTAATTTCGATTTGGCGGATGAATTGTTGGGTTAATCGCGATCGAACAGCCACCGATTGAAATCGGGGCAGACTTTGCAACATGAGCGGGGGTTTCTAACCCCACGGCTGTTAAACCGTAGCAGATCCCGATCGAGTGAAACTGTTAAGATCCGATCTGTACCATCCGATCGAGTAGTTAATCTTATGACAGCATATACTCCCGACGAACTAAATGCGATCGCCAGCGCACCGATGACAGTTGGCATGGCGGTAGCTATCGCCGATATGGGAATAATCTCTAGCGCGATCGAAGCTGTGGCACTCACCAAAGAAATCGTCGGTGCGGGCAAAAAATATCCCAATAACTCGATCGTCCAATCCGTGTTCTCAGAAGCCGTTTTAGCTAGCGGTAAAATCCAGCGCAAGAAACCAGATTTTAAACCAGAAGATATCGAATCTGGCGCATTTGTCACTAAAGCGATCGCGTCTGTCGATCTAGCCCTAGCCGCCATTGGCGACAAAGCCACACCCGCAGAAATTACCGAATTCAAGCAGTTTGTCTATGCTTGTGCCGAAGCCGTTGCCAGTGCTGCTGGTAGTGGCTTATTTGGTTCGGGAGATCCCAAAATCAGCCCCGCCGAAGCTTCAGCTCTATCCAAAATCAAGGCAGGATTGAGCATTTAGCTCTTGAGTGAGCGAAGTATTTTCGGCATTACTGATTTGAGGCATGAAATATCCTCGAAATTTGGGTAGGGGCAATGTCTTGAGTGAAACACATGCGGAGGGAACCTCTCTTGGAGAAATTGCATGGGCGGGAAAAATAACCGCATTTCTCCGCTCCGCGTGATTTCACTCGCTTCATGAATTGCCCCTACCCAAATTTCGACATCGCCTCTTCCAGAAAATTATCTCTTAAATTAGCAATACCGTATTTTCAAAGGGTAACCCACAGGATAAAGTAGAGAGGCGATCGGATAGTTGCTCGCGCAGCAACTCAATTGCGATGTAAGTCGATAATTTTCACCCTGTTTGTGGGTATCTTTGGTTAGAGAAGAGATCGACCACAGCCATCAGGGAGAGAGTTATTTAGGCTTGCTTGGCTTTGTCAAAAATTCTTTACCCCCGACTCCCAATCGTTATGACGCTAACCACTGACATCGTAGATCGATCGACGCCAACTTACGAAATTGCTACCGCGATCGAGACATATCAATTACGTAAAGTCTACCGCACTGGCTTTTGGTTAAATCGCAAAGTCGAATCATTAAAAGAATGCACCCTCCAAGTCTATGAAGGCGAAACTTTTGGACTATTGGGCTTGAATGGTGCGGGCAAAACTACACTCCTCAAAACATTATTAGGTATTGTCAAGCCAACAGCAGGTAAAGGCTTATTACTCGGCCAACCTTTAGGCGATCGATCGATCAAACAAAAGATCGGTTACCTACCAGAAAATCCTTATTTCTACGACTTTCTCACTGGCTGGGAATTATTAGAATACACCGCTGGCTTATTTGAAATCCCCCGATCGATCCAAAAACAACGCATCCCAGCACTCCTCGAAATGGTCGGTTTAGCCCAATCGGCGGCCAAGAAAAAGCAACTCCGTCAGTACTCCAAAGGCATGGTACAACGAGTCGGCATGGCACAGGCATTAATTAACGACCCCGACCTCGTATTCCTCGACGAACCCATGTCTGGACTCGATCCCTTGGGTCGAAAACAGATGCGCGATCTGATTGTTTCGTTAGGCGATCGTGGTAAAACCGTCTTCTTTAACAGTCACGTCCTCACCGAAGTAGAACAGATTTGTAGTCGCGTCGGTATCTTAGCTCAAGGCGAACTAATTTGCTGCGGTACTCTATCCGAATTACTCACCAACGAAGATCGCTATTATTATGTCTCTGGACGCGGTGGCGATCGAGATATTCTCAATCGCTGGATCGAAAAAATCGATTATAGAGACGATATTTGGACTGGCAAAATCTACGGCGAACCCCAAGAATTTATGGCAACACTAAGATTGATGGATGCCGAATTAATCTCCCTCCAACAAGGACGCGCCTCGCTCGAAGAATTCTTCATGGAACAAATGGAACTCCGAGGCATTCGATCGAGCAGCTAGAAAGTCGAAATGTAGAGTAGGGGTAATGTCTTGACCGAAACACATGCGGAGGAAACCTCCGCGTGATTTCGGTCGCTTCATGAATTACCCCTACTCTACATTTCGACTTAGGAAGCAACTTGGGTTAAATAATCGGATCGTGGATGGTAACCAACTTAGTAC
>NZ_PVWO01000342.1 GCF_003003845.1 Chamaesiphon polymorphus CCALA 037
GAACTTTCCAGTTGAGATTTATACTTGCCTTGGGCCACAATCTGATGACCCTCCCTGAAAATGAGCGAACCGTAAGTTAAGGATCTCCACAAACCTGATTCAATATGACAAGTAGATATGTCTTCAAAAGTGACGACCTCTTTTAGCTGCTGCACTTTCATCCGCATATCCTGCCGCAATCCATCTACTTCATTAAGTAAAATTGCAATGTTTTGGTGATTGTTACGAAAATATTCGAGTCGTTGCCGATCCATTGTAGTTACCTCTTGTAAATTTTGTATGGTTTGGATAAAGTCTCTTAAAAATGTTACATGCGGTTCATGTGCCGTCAGAAAATACGAGCCAATGTTCGCAACTACCTTCTGGAAGAAGTCTTCATAACCGATTGGTTGAAAACCATCTAATTCACTTGATGGCTTTGTAGAACGTAATGATAATAATATCTTGCAGACTTTACGACCATTACGCAATGATTCTAGATATTTTGAGTATTCAGAGAAATCATTGTATAAGCCAGCAAAAATCTTGTTTTCTATTCCAATAACATAGTTGTCTGATTCAATTACTAGGTCGATGCGTTTTCCCTTTTCGGTAATTTCCTCGCGTCTTACATCAATACCCGATCCATCGATCGCTAATTCTTCATCGATGAGTGTAGCTAAAGTATCCAAAAAGAGCGTACCAAACCCATGCTCATTACTAGGCTGTAAGTAAAACGCGAGGATATTGCTACAAACGTTCTCGAAGTGCGGATATCCCGCAATTTCCATAAACGTCGGCTCCCGATTTACTGCCTTTGGCAAATTTTTTAAACCAGTGAAGAGATCGGTTATTTGTTCTATGGATAAAGTCACAATGTTTATGGGTAGCGATCGTCAATGATAGGATACCCACAAAACTAGTGTTTCTATCGAGTCTCTTCCCGATCGTCTGAGCCGACAAAAACATTGTTTGATAGATGAAAGAAACTTTGGCTGAGGCTGTTGGGTTTCGCCTTGCTCTACCCAACCTACAGATCCTATACAAAAAATCGATTTTCCTGTAATCGGCTATCGATCGAGTGTATCTAACTCTAAAAGGATAGCGATCCATTAGCTAAGAATTTATGAGAGCGACAAGCGGCAAATTGACTAGATTCCTACCATTATGCTTAGGCATAATTTCCACCATCATCCTGACATCGGCACTAGTACCCGGTCGATTAGAACATCATTCTAGCGATATTTTCTTATCTCTGGCATTATGGGTAGGATTGCCACTGCTGTATCTTGGGGTATCGATCTTAGCGATTAGGGATATTTACTATCTCTTTTCGTCTCGTCGAAAAGAACGCAAACGTCGTCAATTATCGGGCGTATTGAGCCTATCGATCTTACTGATAACTAGTATATTGCTATCTTTAGATGTCCCTACGCGACTCTACTTTTTTACATCAAATAAACAATTTCAACAAGTTTTAACTCAAAAAGTATTACCCGATCGTAATTACGAAAGTATTAAAAAGGTTGGGAATTTTAAAATAGCTGACATTGTGGTCGATAATAATGGCTCGGACAAACCAGAAGCTAAATCTGTCTATTTTGTTACTAGAAATGTCCCTGACTGGATCGATATCGATCGCTATGGTTTTGCTTATCTTCCCGATCGATCCAAAACTTTTGCGACTAGCACTCGTCATCTCTATGGCAAATGGTATACATTTTTCCAAAAAGGTAATTAACTATCCGAGATCGCGATTGACAACATAGGTTTGGCTCGATCGATTGAGGGCAGGGGTAATTCATAGATTACCCCTGCCCTCGATTTTTCACAAACGGACGATCGGCTCAATCTTACCGATTATTTATTCGCCCAAGCAACGCGCAAACTTCCTGGTTGCGAGAGATTGCCTGTCAAGACGACACCGCGATCGTTTGCCTGGAGATGTCGGAGAATCTTGTAAATTGCTTCTACTTGTTCTGGTTCGCCAATCGTCGCGGCTAATTCGGCGATCGTTACTGGTGCAGAAATCGTCATTCCTTGCAGTGCCTTCACCACATCGGTTTGCAACTTAAGAATGACAGCAGCGGCTTTTTTACCCGCTTCGACACCTGGTTGATGGTAAGCATTGATATTGACAATCGAAGCATATAAGCCTACAGCCCGCTCGTAGAGAGCAATCAGGGCACCGACTGTCTGCGCGGTAACGGTCGGAATCGTCACAGTCAAAGAGTCGCGGTGATTGTCGTACAATGCTTGGCGCGTACCTTGGAGGAAACCCGATAGATAGTCGCCACTAGTAACGCCAGGATCGATTTCGGGAGAGATACCCTCGCGATCGTGCAAGACTTCGATAAATGTCAGGAAGAAATTGGGAATGCCTTCGCGCAATTGTTGCACGTAAGCATGTTGATCGGTCGAACCTTTATTCCCGTAAACGGCAATCCCCTGATAGACTTTATTGCCATCGAGATCGGTTTCTTTGCCCAAAGACTCCATTACCAATTGCTGGAGATAACGACTAAATAACAACAAACTATCTTTGTAAGGTAAGACAACCATATCTTTTTCACCCTTCCCATTCCCCGACGCATACCAAGCCAGCGCGAGTAAGGCGGCGGGATTGGTTTTGATGTCTGGGACGCGGGTGGCGATGTCCATTTCCCTAGCTCCAGCTAACATGCCATGAATGTCGATGCCCTGGAGTGCTGCTGGCAGTAAACCAACGGAAGATAATTCCGAAGTCCGTCCACCTACCCAGTCGGGCATCGGAAATCTGGCGATCCAACCTGCGGATTGGGCGACTCGATCGAGTTGGCTGCCCATGCCTGTAATTGCCACCGCATAGGCCGGAAAATCGAGATTCTGGGCGCGATAAGCAGCCTGGACTTCTAACATGCCGTTTCGCGGTTCGGGGGTGCCTCCAGACTTAGATATAACCATGACTAGAGTCGTACTCAGCCTGTCTTGAACCCGACTGAGCACCCGATCGATCCCAGTTGGATCGCTATTGTCGATAAAGTGAATATTTAATGGGGGACGATCTGGCGAAAGAGCTTCAGCTACAAATTGTGGCCCCAATGCCGAGCCACCAATCCCCACGGTAATCAGATCGGTAAATTTACCACCTTGAGGGGGATGAATGGTACCGTTATGCACTTTGAGGGCGAAATCCGCGATCGAGTCGATCGTGGTGGTAATTTCGGTCGCAATTTCTGGAGTAGGTGCCAGTTCTGGGTTCCGCAACCAATAATGTCCGACCATCCGGTGTTCGTCAGGATTGGCAATTGCCCCTGCTTCTAAAGCTGCCATATCGGCAAATGCTTTCACAAATTTGGGTTGCAGTTGGGAAACCAACACATCATCGAACCGCATCCGGCTAATGTCTAGATACAAGCCTAACCCTGGGTGATAATACAACCAATCTTGATATCGCTGCCATAGCAATGCACCTGTTGCCATCACTCAACCAACCTCTTAAATCTAAAAAATTCTACGGCGATCTCAATTTGCCCTCTTACTAAGATACCAGTCTCAAGTAGGTCGGGCTGGTATCTTTACATAAAAATTCGATCGCGTAGCGTACCATTGGTAATCGCCTCATCATTTAAAAGGCAATTGCCGACGGCAAGCTACATGCGAACCATCGGTTTTATCGACATGTGGGTGGCAATCTAAGCAAGTAGCTGTTGAATATCGATCGCCACCTCTGGAAAAGCTAATGGAGAAATCGTCCCAGTTGCATAACTGGTTTGAGATCGATAACCATCGGTTGTAAGTTCGCGAAAGACAACTAATGCTGATGCTGGTAAATTTAGCACCCAGTACTCCTCAATTCCAGCACCTGCATAGAGATCTTTCTTCAAACTTAGATCTTTAGCGAGGGTAGAGTTAGCAATTTCTATCAGCCAAAATACATCTTCTGGGTAGGGGTGTCTGTCCCGATATAGTGTCGATCGATTTTTGACAACTGCAATATCTGGCTCTGGTTCTGAGTTATTGGGTAAGGTAATCGGGTGCGCCTCGCGGACTTTGGCTCTATCTCCCAAAATCCGGCGTAAATACTCAGCGATTTCGCCACAATAAGCCGAGTGTGGCGCACCTTCTGGCGACATCTCGATAATTTCCCCGTTTACTAGCTCTACTTTTCGGTCGTCGAGTATCCCCGTCGAGATCATCTGATGATAATCTTGGAGACTCCATTTCGCAGTTACGATCGTCATTGAATTTTACCTCACAGGTTGAGATAGTACAGATATTTTATCATTAACTCAATTAGACTCACTCAAGCAATCGGAATGCGACTCGATCGACAGTCTTTGACTTTTATTGCTAGCATGTGGGTATAATGTAATTACTTTTTACCCAAATCTATGGCTACATCCGTCAAAGGGCGAATAATTAAAGTTGGCAATTCTCAAGGGATTAGAATTCCGAAGCTATTACTAGAGCAAAGCGGTATCTCGGAAAACGTCGAAATAGAGGTTAGGGATAATCAGATCGTGATCACAGCAGCATCTCGCGCTCGGACTGGGTGGGCGGAGGCATTTTCACAGATGTCTAGCAATGAAGATGAGGATATTTTGCTAGATAACGCGATCGCCACTACATGGGATGAGGAAGAATGGGAGTGGTAATCGCGAGATTTGATGTTTTTCTAGTGGTGCTAGATCCGACAATTGGGAGCGAAATTCAAAAGCGGCTCGCGCCCGTCGGGTTCCCCGACGCGAAAAGCGAGACAAGACAAACTCGTCCATGTCTGATAATCTCTCCTGATGAGATGAACTTACATTTGGCAACAGCGATCGTCGCTCCTATGACTACGAAGGGCAAACTCTATCCGAGTCAGATTCCTGTTAACTTTGAAGGCAAAGATGGCTATATCGTTCTCGACCAAATTCGCACCGTCGATAAAACGAGGTTGATAAAAAAACTAGGCTCGATCTCGATCGACGCACAAAAAGCGGTCTTAAATACCTTGACTGAGATGTTTGCTGAAGATTAAACCAGAGACCGTCCCGCTCTTCTATGACAATTTTGGAGAATTCATTATGGTACATCAATAAGATATCAAAATGCTAAAAATGCGATCTTTTATACATTTATTAATTAAATAACTTAACATACATAGCTTGTAAATCGAGCTGCGTTAATGTAGTATTACATTGCTTATTTCCTGATTTTTCTATGTCTTCCATTTCAACCATTTTAAAAAACCCACATTCCGCATAGCGGAATGTGGGTAACAAGGTTTCCATTGCTACTGCTGGCTTGGCACTAATGACAACCGCTCTAAGTACTTCTAGTGCAAATGCTGCATCACTAACTATTCCAACAACAACTGTTAATGGTACTGATGTTTTTTCTGGGCCATCCTTCACAGTAAATAACGACTTTCTCGGCACAGATACAATTAGTTTAAATGTTTCGGGGACAGTCAATCTTACAAACACAGTACCTACAGGCTCAGGATATATCACAAATGCTGCTGGTATACTTACACAGCCTACAGCATCCTTTGGCTCTCAACCCACTGGTGCTTTTGTAGTGAGGGCACCTGGCATTAATTGGGGTGCTTTGCTGCTTGGCAATAGCACATTAGGCTTCCGTCAGTTATTTACAGCGAATACTGCAAATGGTCTAGGTAGTTCAACTCCATCGACAAATCTTTCACTAACAAATGTTACTTTAGCTTCAATCTTTGGTACTGGCCTGACTAATGGAACAGTCCTTGAGTTCCGGATCTCCGATTCAGATAATTTTAACAATTCAGGCGCATTTACTGTCAGTAGCCCTACCACTCTGCCAACAACAACTGCTGTTCCCGAACCATTTACAATTATTGGTACCTTAATTGGTGGTGCAGCAGCAGTAAGGATGAGAAAGAAACTCAAATCTGACACTATTTAGATCGATAGGCATTTAGGTTGGGTAGAGTAGAGCGAAGCCCAACCTAGATGTCCTGATAAAAATACTAAAGTTTGCAGTTCTGCCAATGCTTTTTTGGTAAGGAAATCTGGCTTCCCTGTGGCAACTTGGCTAATTATTAGGTGGTAGACGATCGAGAATCGAATTTGTCTTTTGCTCGATCGTGTTGAGCTTCCGTAAAATCGTCGGACGGTCTTCATCAATCGAACTTAACATATTCACCAATCCTTCAGACAATCTTTCTAATCGATCCATCCTCTCTTCATGCTTAATGCTATTTTACACTGATAAATAAATACGATATCCTACAGCCATACAAAAACACCAGCCTGACGGAATCATCAGACTGGTATCGTTACATAGAAAATTCGATCGTTCTTGGGTTCCTGCGGAGATCTACTCACCCCGCCCTGCGGGCACCCCTCCCAAGAGGGGATTTTTTAATCTAGTAGTCGGCGGCATAAATAACCCAGGAATTCTTAAATAACACATCATCTGACGACAAACCTCTAGCGATATCGATCGATACTAGGTTTATTTACGCCGCTCAGTACTAGTGCCTATTTTTAATTCTCCTCCTCTGCGAAGGCAGACGCTACGCGAACGGAGGGGTGCCCGCAGGGCGGGGTGGGTTCCAG
>NZ_PVWO01000343.1 GCF_003003845.1 Chamaesiphon polymorphus CCALA 037
AGACTCCAATCCAAATTTCAAATACGATTCAACATATCTACAACCTTATTCTATAATCTTCTGGCGGGAAGGGAGTAGCTATGTACGATGTGATGTTTGCTAAATTAGCTGCTGGGGATACGTTTAATCCTGATTGGACAACTGAATTTAGCAATCTATTGATGATGTTATTAGAACCACCTCTAGTACCGTATTATCATATTTTAGGTAGTAAGTTTTGCGACAAATTTTTGTTAAATAGTCGATAAATAGTTTGTTCATACCAAGGGCAATTTATGAATTGCCCCTCCTGGATGGATATCGGTTATTAAATCTGTACGTGTGTTTACAAAGACAAGGATATGATGAATTATCAAAAACAAAGAGAGCAAGTTTTACAACTATTCGATCGAGTTGGTGAATTGGCAAACGAGCATACCACCGATCGGGAACTATTCGAGGGGTTGACATTGGCTCAAAAGCACTTACTAGAAGAGAAATTATACGTGGTAATTTGCGGAGAGTTCAAACAGGGTAAATCGAGCCTGATCGATGCGCTAGTCAACGAACGCGATCTATTCCCAGTAGATGTGGATATTGCCACTAATATCGTATCTACCATCACCTATGGTACTGAGGAAAAAATTACCGTTGCCTTTGCGGATAACGATTGCCGTACCCAGTCGATTTCGCGTCGAGAAATCCCCGAATACGTTACAGAAAGTGGCAATCATCAAAATCGCAAGCAAGCCCAATTATTAGCGATCGAATCTCCCAATCCCCAACTCAAAGAAGGATTAGTCTTAGTCGATACTCCCGGAGTTGGGGGCTTGAATGTCGAACATACCGCCCTTACCTATAGTTTTATTCCTAACGCCGATGCGATTCTGTTTGTCAGCGACGCACTCTCGCCGCTATCGGCGAAAGAACTCAAATTTATCGCCGAACGGATCGTCCCCCACTGTCAAAATTTAATTTTTGTAATCACGAAAATTGATACGATCGATAATTATGATGCAATTATCGCTAATAATCGGCAAAAATTAGCCGAAGTATTAGATCGATCTCCCACCTCGATCGAGATTATCCCCGTATCTAGTGCCAATAAACTATCTTACCTAACCACTGGCGATCCAGAGGATTTAGCCGATAGTAACTTCTCAATCTTGGAAGCTAAACTATGGGAATTAGTCAGCCAACAACGGGGGCGAATTTTAATCCTCAATTCCCTCTCTAAAATCGGTCAGATTTTAAATTCACTCCAAATCCCTCTGGCATCGGAGTTATCAGCTTGCCAAGAAGAAAACAAACGGGAAATTCAACAGCTCACAGCACAACTTCAAGCTACCCAATCTCAGCTACAGGATTTACTCGGACATAGCAGCGATTGGCAACAGCAATTAAATCGCGGCATTGCCGATCTCCAAGATGAGGTAAACGATCGATTTCACAGTGGCTTTGCCAAAATTCAAAGCCATGCCAAGGAGTATTTAAACGACGATCGGATGTTAGAAAATCCTCGTTCGATTGCAAATTTACTAGAATCCGATCTCGACGCGCTGATATCCAAGCTGAGTCAGTATATCAGTCAAGCGGCGGAAGAATTACACACAGAGATCGAATCGAGTGCGGGTTTAGATATCGGTGTATTCACGATCGAACAAATTAACTATCAAAAAGCTACTGTCGAAAGAGATACCGTTAATACCAAACGCGCTCACGCCTTCGATCGCAGTCTAGCTGGTGCGCGCGGGTTGATGTATGGTTCTTCGGCTGGTGCGCTGGTGGGCGGTTTCCTCGGTGGGGCGATCGGGGGCGCTCTCGGTTTATTCGCTGGGGGTGCGGGCTGTATTCCCGGAGCGCAAATCGGCGCGAATATCGGTGCTGGTTTGGGCGCGATCGCAGGGATGGGGCGATCCGCTCAACAACAGTTAGCTCAATTGAAGGAAAAAGATCGGGTGGATCTCCAACGGGAAGTCGCACCGATTATTAACAATTTTCTCGATCTCAGTCGTCAATCTAGCCTCAAGTCCCTTAAGGATACCGTCAAACAGTTAGCTCGATCGATGCAAGATGAACTCAATCAAGAAATTCGGATCGCTAAAGGGGATTGTGAAGCCGCACTCAAATCGATCGATCGATCGCGGAGTTTATCTCGCGAACAAGCTACCGCGCGTGTCAAACAAATCCAACCCCTGCTAGAACAAATTCGTCAATTCCAACAACAGGCTCAACAGTTAACCACTCATGCTGTTACCCTCGATCGCCCCTTGTCGTCACCAGTAACGCCGATCGACGAGGGTACACCCACCCCAACCACTGCTACTATAAGCAATCGGGGAGGCTGGGCTGATGCCTGAACTATCTTTAGAGCAACGGGTAGACAACCTATTTCAATCCGCCCTAGATCTGACTTCGGGAAACCCAGATTTAGCGATCGTGGAACGCGAGTTGCGCCAATCCCTCGCTCGTCTCCATCAACCGATGCGAGTAGCGATCGTCGGTTTAATCAAAGCGGGTAAATCGACGATGATGAATGCGCTCCTCGGCGAACATCTCGTACCTACAGGTAATGTTGAAGCCACCTTTAACGTCAATGTCTTTCGCTGGGGCGATCGTCCGAGTTTGCAAGTTCACTACAAAGACGAGCGTCCCCCAGAAACTAAATCCTTCGACGAACTCCAATCCCTCACTCTGCGTGCGGCAGCTAACCGCGATTACCTGCGCTCGATTAAATATATCGAAGTCACTTATCCTAACTCGATCCTTCACAGCTTCGATCTCATCGATACTCCTGGATTGGAGTCTCACTATCGCGATGATTCGGATAATACCCGTCAATTTCTCCAATTACACGGCACCGAACTAAGTGAAGTTACCCAAGCCGAAGCCCAAGGAGCCGATGCGGTGATGTATTTGTTCGGTCACAGTTTGGCGATGGCGGATAAGGAAATTATCGAACTGTTTCAAGGTGGGGAAGTGAGTCAAGCCACGCCGATTAATGCGATCGGGGTACTGACAAAAACCGATCTGTACTGGAGCGATCCGAGTATTACCGAGCCGATGGTTGCTGCGGAGCGGGTGTGTCAGCGATTAGCCCACCATCCCCAAGCTCGCAATCTGTTTTATACGATTTATCCAGTCTGCGCCCATTTAGCTCTAGGAGCGCGAACTCTCACCGATCGAGAGTGGGACATCCTCGATCGGCTGATTACCATCCCCCCCGATCGATTCGAGCGCCTGTTGCGGAATATCAACCGCTTTAACGAGCGCGAATACCCCGATATTCCCATTCTTCCCCAGGAGCGTCGATTATTAGCCGAGCGGCTCGGCCAATACGGTGTATGGCAGGCTTACAATTTACGGCGATCGGGTAGTGGCGATCGCCACAGACTGATTACTGCGCTCCTCGAACATAGTGGGATCGATCGCCTCCGCGACACCCTCGTTTCCCATTTCGGCCATCGCGCCTATCTCATCAAACTAATTCGAGTTTTACGTCAGTTCAAAACTATCTACTTTCAAAGTCGTCCCAAATTAGCCGGAAAATCTCTGCAAGTTCTCGAAGAAATTGCCGGAAGATTTGAAGAGATAGAAACTCAAGAACATCGACTAATCGAATTAAATATCTTGCAGAATTTTTATCGTCGCAAATTAGATTTTGACGAACGAGAAACTCGCGATCTATTAGCTGTTACAGGTGAATTTGGGACTGACTGTGGCTCGAAATTAGACTTAGGAGAACGGGCAACCATCCCAGAAATGTTAGCAGTAGCGAACGAAAAACTCCATTACTGGCAAACTCGATCGGCAGATTATTTAACCATCGATCGAGATACCCTCACCGCAGCTAAAACGATGGCGCGTTCCTACGAATTAATTTTTCAACGTCTGCAACTGGCTAAAAATTATTTATATTTATGAGGTCAAAGATAATGACATTTACTAGAATTATCCACTTATTCGATCGTACTGAAGAACGAGAAATTCGACAACTAGCTCTCACCGCTGAAGCTAAAGTCCATCGGTTGAGTGGGGGCAATGCCCTACAATTCGATCAGGAACAAGATCTAGTGGTGATTTTAACATCGATGAATAAATTACTCGATCGATTGCTCGATCGATGGCACGATCGGAAACAAGAAGATAACTCCGCATCAACCGCGATCGTCCGCCATCACAAAAATGTAGATCCAAACCCCCCTTCTGTATCCTCACCCACCGATCTAGAGGAATCTACACCCATTCCTGCAATCCCCCTACTCCAAATATCGCCCTCCGCCGTGAGGACGATCGACTTACGGGATTGGTTACTGTTAGCTAATAGCACGCCCGCTCGCGAGAGCATCGCACCACAAATTTTAACTGTCATTGATGACAAACTCCGCAACATCCTAGCCACAGAAGGAATTATGGAAATTGTCGATACCGGAAACTTTGACACCCATCGCCATCAAATCGTTGAAACTCAGCCGACGATCGCACCAGAACAACACGAGACGATCGCTCGAACCATTAGACCTGGATATCGACACCACGATCGACTAATCCGATCGCAAGCAGTAATTCTTTACATCTTTGCTCCAGAAAATTCCACTGCCCCTGCATAAAACTAACCACAGCCAGTGATAAGTCAGTAGCCAGAAGTCAAAATTATGCTGTTCTGATGGGATTCGCAACCAAAAAACAGCACTGTCAACTGTCAACTTTTATCACAGGCTTATAAATATGAAAATGGTTTATCCTACTTGCAGCCAAGGTCACACTAACCCTCCCGGAGCTAAATTCTGTTTGACTTGCGGTGAAGCCTTGAGCGCGAATCAAAGAATTGCTACCGCCAATACATCCCCCTACACTCCAGCTAATAACTCTGGGTGCGGTCAAATCTTAGATACCTCCATCTCCGTACCGCCCCAGATTCAAGGGTGGAATTGGGGTGCGTTTCTCCTTGCAGGAATTTGGGCACCCTCCAATCGGGTGTGGATTGGCTTACTAGCTTGGATTCCCTATGTGGGTTGGATTGTAGCAATCTGGTTGGGATTGAAAGGCAACGAATTAGCCTGGAAAAGCAAACGATGGGCGAGTATCGAACAATTTAGAGAGCACCAAAAAAACTGGGCGATTGGTAGCGCGATCTGGACGATAATCTGCTTTATCATCGGGATTTTAATCGGGATGAGTTCTTAGCTGTAGCGACCCGCAATCATAAATCATCAAACCCAGATTAATTGGGGGAAACGCAGAATTGTTAAACTAAGCGACCATCTCACAACAGCCGCTCGTCTGCAAAACCAGAAGAAGATTTACCACCTCTGACCCTTACATCTCTGACAATAGGAGTTTGAGCATGGGTGATGAGGTGATAAATTCCATCACTAAAGTTACAGTTTGCCAATAATTCAATGGATGATATTTGGTTGATTTTAGTTTGGGGTCAAACACTATCTGTTGGAGCCTGAGTGTGGCAGAATTCTTAACCCGGTTTTTGGTTCTAATGCTGATACTGTTGACTTCGCCAACAGTATCAGTAGCAGTACGCAAGCATACCTGACCATTATCTACATGGTATTGATGAATCCAGGTTTGGCGGAGAATATCCACAACTGGTATTTGCCGCAGCCATTGAGGTGTTGTTTCATCATCGTATATGGCTTTCAATAGCTGCATTCCGTCTGTGCCAATGGTTTCAGCATACACCTTACGAGCTACAATCCCCTTCGGCAAACGATATTCTTCTACTGCACGTTCATAGCGGCCAAACCATTCATCCGGTACCCAGGAACGTAACCACTCGGGCGCGATTGTAGCCAAAGCATTAAGCACGGCACGCAACGTCTCGCCCACACCCTCAAGTCGATTTAGAGTGCGGATTGCCGCCAGCACATGTGTTGAATCAGAACGCTGTTGACCTCTTTCTTTCAGCCAGCCACGCTCTGTGAACTGCTTTAAAAGGTTATCTAGTAGATGTTGGGAGGCATCACCTGTGATTAATCGTGCTCTAAACTCGCACAGCACCGAAAAATCAAAACCAGGGTCGGTCAATTCTAGATCGAGAGCATATTTCCAATCAATCCTACTGCGAACTGCCTCTGCTGCTTGTCGGTCTGAAAGCTCTTCCATAAATTGCATCATACAGACTAACGCTAAGCGCCAAGGACTAACAGCAGGTTGTCCATGCGTAGGAAACAATGCCTCAAAATCCCGATCGCTGTAGAGAGTGCCAATTTCATCCCGCATCGTCATGTACAAATTACCTTTTGGGAAAGCTACATGATCAACACGAGCCGTTTCTGCTGAGATAGAGCTTTTTGTTTGAAGTTGAAGCACTTTTCCTCTTTGTGCCTGTTGATTATGGTGGGGGTAATACTAGGCACATAATAATTGTCCCACATTTGCATTTTTGACTTCGCCAACAGTATCCAATGCTACTCAACCCCCTTCCCCATCAACAACTCCTCCAGCATCCCAGAAGCACCCTTTTGTTCCTGCCGTCGATTATCATCGTACAAATTCAACGTATTCTGATTGCTATGCCGACTCAACGCTTG
>NZ_PVWO01000344.1 GCF_003003845.1 Chamaesiphon polymorphus CCALA 037
TATCTAGATCGTGCTTAACAGCTTGGCTAAATAAGCTAAGATGTGTTGTGTGATGAGAGGTAGGGTAAATGAAATCTTTTAAAATGCAACAGGTGACAACTCTTGCCATGACGATCGCCGCTAGTTTTTTGGTGACAAGCTGTACTAGTACTAAAGTGTCTCAGTGCGCTGACATGATTAAAGTAATCAATCAAACCGTGGTTGATACCAAAGAAACTACCAAGTCTGGCACGACTTTAGACGTGCAAATTGTCGAAAAACTAGTCGATGTTTTTGCTAGAGCAGCCAAGGATATGAGTTCGGTAAATACTGATGATGAAAAACTCAAGACCTATAAAAGTCAGTTTTTATCGATGTATCAAGGCGGTACCGAGATTAACAAACAATTGATAGTTAGCCTCAAAGAACGCAAATCTACCAAAGTTCATGAAGAATTGAAAAAATCCAACAATATTTTCAGCCCCGAACGCGATCTCGCGACAGGACTGACTCAATACTGTCAAACACCCGAAAAGTAATCCGGTTTTGGATTTTGGATTTGCTCGTTACAATTTATGAACCTAATTAAAGCCTAAAGCCTAAAGCCTAATAAATACCTAAACCCTACTTCTCATGTTTGACTTCGACAATCATGTGAACGTTGCCACGCGGTGAAAAATCAGCTCTAACCGTAATCTGGTGTGGGTCGGCTATGCTGACAAAATCATCTAAGATTTGATTGGCAGCTTCTTCATGGGAAATATAGCGATCGCGGTAGCTATTAATATATAGTTTCAATGCTTTAAGTTCGACGACCTTTTGGTCTGGTACATAAATAATCCCGATGGTTGCAAAATCAGGATAACCAGAAAAGGGACATTTACAAGTAAATTCTGGCAAACTGATATCGACGTTGTAACGTCTCCCAATCCGGGGATTGGGAAAAGTAATCAGTTGACCATTAATGATTTCGCGTTCCCCATATTTCATTTCGCTGGGGGTCGTAGCTGATTCTGGATGCGCCTGAGTCATGTAATTGAGTGAATAGTTATCGATAAAGGCTGAGGATATGAATTGCGATCGAATAATTCGATGACCGCTATTTCTTGTCGATACCGATATTTATGTTAGGGCAATGTCTCGACCATAAATATCGGCATGAGAGAAAATTGTTGAGAATCGATTAAGTTATGAAGATGTTAGTTCTACAGATCTAATCTGGCTATGATAACCTAACTAGTTGAGATCGTTGTCACCTTCCCAATCGGCGCAGGTATCGCTATTGCAACCATAAGGATAGATGCCGCAAACTAATAAATTGCCACCATAGACAGTCCCATTATAGTTGATACAGCCCACACAAGCCGGATGTGTTGCGGGATCTGGCATGGGTTTAGTATATACGGGCATATCCCAATTCATTACGCTGGGTTCTTCAAATTCTAATTCGATGTCTTGCCACATTTCGGTCAGCACTTCTTTCAGTTCGTCCCATTGTAAAGTGAGGATTTCCTGAGCTTCGGTGGCAACTTCTTCAACGAATTCTGTGAGTTCGCGACCAAATTCATCAAACAGCGCGGTTAAATCTTTGAACGCGGCGGCGATTTCGTTTTGCCATTCTTCCATAGCGAACACCTAGTAATTGTTGCTCGATCTAAACGTAGATTGTACTCTGCTCCAGGGAGATGAGCGATCGAGTCTCGACATTTAGATACAATTGATACCTAAGCTCAATTCTAGCATTCCCCACGACCGTACTAATTTTGCTATGCGATCGAGATTTTGTATATTTAGTGCCAACTGCGATGAAACTAATTATTTTATTAGCCACAGCCACCTTAGGGATCTGGATCGCCCAGCCAGTTCGGGCGGCGACTACTCGCGAAGTATACAATATTGCTAAGTCAGTGACGGCGCGAATCGATGTCAGCCAAAATGGACAATCGATCGACACACATCGCACACAGTTCAACCCACATTGCGAATCTCAACACCACCAACATCCGTAGGTTGGGTAGAGCAACGCGAAACCCAACATCATCAATATCGATCGAACAAAAGAGTCGAGCGGTTAGTTTGTCTGTTCGCATTAAAAGAGTTGGCATCGCCAACCCTAGATTTCTACGTTTCTCTAGAAGGGAATGGAATCATCAGAACTAGTCAAGTTCCTGTCAATTTTGTGTATGAGTGTGTTGAACTGCGTACAAAAGTCAGAGAAAATTTCCTCGTTCAAGGTATCTATGAACCCAATGGGGAAGTTTATTCTTCCCCCACTGTTACCAGCATAGGGATCGAAAGAGTTGCCAATGCGCCATTTTCCGTCTCTGAGATCGCACCGCTCGAAAATCATTTCATCAAAGTAGGCTCCAATAATTCGACCGAATCTCCAATCACAATCAGTAAAGCTTGCGCGAAAGAAGCAGCCTCTCATCACAGCATATTGCAAATTACACCCACTGAGGGCTGGCATATCACAAAATTCACACCATCACCTCCGACGATCGACCTTGATAACTCTGGTGGGGTTGTTGGGTTTCGCTTTGCTCTACCCAACCTACGGTTTATACAATTTCCCGATCGACCGACGGGTGTTACGGTTGACGAATGGACATAAATGTGCATATTAAATTGGCTCGATCGAGCTTTTCCAGCGCGAAAGTGACTATCATTAAACTAGGTCAAATGAAAATTCAAACCAAATAGCAGGTCAGACATGGATATTTTTTCAAATACCGTCGCCCTCTCGCGAATGCAGTTTGCTTTTACAGCCATTTTTCATATGCTGTGGCCTGTTTTGACAACAGGGATGTCCATCTATCTAGTCATTATCGAAGGACTGTGGCTCAAGACCCGCGACCCGGATTATTACCATCACATCCGCTTTTGGTCGAAGCTGTATATCTTGAACTTTGGGATTGGGGTCGCTACTGGACTGCCATTAGAGTTTCAATTTGGTACTAACTGGGGGCCACTGTCCGAAGCTGTCGGAGATTTTTTTGGCAGCGTGTTAGGGTTTGAAGCTTCGATGGCCTTTATGCTCGAAGCTGGTTTTTTAGGGATTATGATTTTTGGTTGGGGACGAGTTGCGCCACCAATTCACTACATAGCAACCATCATGGTGGCTTTTGGTGCCAACCTGTCGATCTTCTGGATTCTTTCGGCTAATTCTTGGCTGCAAACTCCCGCTGGCGGAGCAATGGTGAATGGAAAGTTTGTCGTGAGCGATTATTTTCAGGCGATTTTGAATCCATTTATGGTCAAAAGTGTCGCTCACATGTTCTTGGCGACGTTAGAGACATCGCTATTTATGATTGGCGGCATTAGTGCATGGTATATCCTTAAAGACCGCCATACTGCCTTTTTTAGTCGCTCTCTTAAAATTATCCTCGCCACAACAATTGCCGTTGCGCCGATTCAAATTTATGCCGGACACCTCAGTGCCGAGCAGGTGGCTTATTATCAACCGACAAAGCTCGCGGCGATGGAATCTAAGTGGGAGAGCAGTCCAGCGGGTCAGCCAGCCGACTGGAGCTTGCTAGCAATTCCTGACGAAGCGAACAACCGCAACTCGTGGGAACTGACGATTCCCAACGGCTTGGGTTATATTTTAGAGTTTCGCAAAAATCTGTCGGTACCCGTACCGGGACTGAATGAATGGGAACGCCAAGATCGTCCCAAAATGGTCGGATTGATTTATTACTCCTTCCGAGTGATGATCGCCATCGGCTTCTTTTTGGCAGCAGTGATGCTGTGGAATGTTATTGAGTGGTATCGGGGCAATCTCTCACCCGACAAGATTGGCGCGCAAAAGTGGCTGATGCGCTTGTGGATGTTTTCGGCACCTTTGGGCTATATTGCGATCGAAGCTGGTTGGGTCGTGCGCTGCGTGGGTCGCCAACCGTGGGTACTTTACGATCGCATTCGCACGGTAGATGGTGTCTCCAATGTCCCGCCAAATAATGTTTTGACCTCCTTAATTTTCTTTATGGTTGTCTACTCGATCTTGTTCGTGACGACGCTTTACTTTGGCAGTCGGATTATCGGTGAAGGGCCGAATCTGGAGTTACCAATCCCTGGTAATGATGGTCTATTTGTAATTAATCCCGAACCCGCCGAATCAGTACCCGATCGCCGACCGATCGAAGCGCAACAGTAGGAGATTAATTATTTTAACCTCAGCGGTTAGAAACCGCTATCTTGACGCGCTAAACCGTCGGGAAACCCGACGAGCGCGCGTCGCTGCTCGGAATGCAAAGTCCGCCTACGCGGACTAACAGATTAGTCCGCGTAGGCGGACTTTGCAACATAAGCGGCGATTTCAATCGCTAGCTTTTTCCAAAGGTCTTGAAGGAGTTTTCATGGACGCATTATTACATTTTCTACCGCAGGTTTGGTTCGTGATTTTGGGCTTGTTTTTGTTCTTGTATGTGATGTTAGATGGCTTCGATTTGGGGGTGGGCATTCTCTCACTCACTAGCTCCGATGAAGAACGACGCGGCCTATTGATGACTAGTTTGGGGAATATTTGGGATGCCAATGAAACCTGGCTGGTCGTGATGGCTGGTGCTTTATTCGGAGCATTTCCATTAGCATACAATACAATTCTCACTGCCTTATATATCCCCATCTTCATGATGATTTTCGGGCTGGTGTTTCGAGCAGTAGCCTTTGAATTTCGCGAACATTCCACTAACAAATTGTTCTGGAATTATGCCTTTGGTTTGGGTAGTTTTCTGGCTGCTCTAGGTCAAGGTTTCGCACTCGGTAGCACGATCGAAGGAATTACAGTCGATGCGGCGGGTCATTTTGCTGGTACGACTTGGGATTGGCTGGATTGGCGATCGATTCTCGTGGCTTTGACTCTCATTCAAGGTTATGTCTTGATCGGCTCGACCTATCTGATCTTGAAAACCGAAGGGGAATTGCAAAAAACTCACTATCGAACTGCCAAAATTGCTACTATTACGACATTTATCGGTGCGGTTTTAATTACGATCGTCACACCCGTCTTTTACGAGACAACGCGGGTACGATTATTTTCAGCACCGATGATCTACATATTTGCAGCGATTCCAGTCCTAGGGTTGTTATTGGTTTACTTGCTGATTAGAAGTATCGATAAGCAAGAAGAAGTCACACCATTTGTCTGGACAATTTTGCTTTTCTTTCTTAGCTTCATCGGTTTAGGTTTAATTATCTTCCCCTATGTAATTCCGACCCAAATCACGATTTATCAGGCTGCGGCTTCGCCTAGTGCTTTGGTATTTATGTTGACATTTATTGGGGTATTGATTCCAATTATGATCTTCTACAACATTTACAACTATGTGGTGTTTCGAGGGAAAGTGGTTACTGGTGCTGAATATAAGTAGATAATTTTAGCGATCGATCTCATTCACTTAACTTTCTAGTGCTTAGTTGGTACCCGCCCTCAAATGAATTTGGGGCTAAGAGCGAAAGTTCGCGTGGCGAACTAAGAACCTTTTCTGTTTAAATATTAATCCACCCTAGCTATTTGCAACGCTGGGGTGTTTTTATTATGGTAATGGGAATAAAATTATACTTTACAAAGTTTAAAAGTAAAAATCTTCCAGTTCACTTCAGTGAACTTGTGCTCTCAGCCCCAAATTCATTTGAGGGCGATTTCAACTAAGCACTATTCTCTCATACCCCTAAGCATCGATAAATAGATAACCAACCACAAGCCATGTTGTCGCAAGCTATCGACTTTTGACGATCGGTGCAAAGATAATGCAAGCTAAATCGCTTACTGATAATCTGTCGGTACTCCCCTAATTACTGGATGTTGCCCGTAAAAAGGTAATGCTTCCGCCCACTGGGGACGCTCTTTGCGATCGTAAGCCATCCGCGCCAACGCAATCACCCCCCGCACGGTCTCCGCCAAATTAGCCGATTGCGGGACGATTTCGTGATGAATGGGCGGCACTTCGGCTAGCTGGGTATCCCAATCTGCTAATGAAAATACTTTATCGGCAACAACAGTCGTCAACTCCTGCCGATCTACACTGCGCCGATAAATAGCTCCAAATACCTCACCACGTTGCGCGGGCATCGAAATCGCCACCACGCCAACTTGTGGTATTTGCCAAGCGATCGCCGCTAAACTAGAAATAGTAAATACAGGTAAATCTAACTGTTGCCCTAATGTCCGTGCTGTCACGACTCCCAGCCGCGTACCCGTAAACCCTCCAGGGCCGCTAGCTGTAGCGATCCAGCCCAAGTCTTGCCACATTTGGGGAGACAGAAAATCGCGAAGGTAGGGATGGAGATAATTAGAAGTTTCTCGTCCTAAATCCCAGGTTTGGCAGCGGACATCATCTGCATTACTACCAATTGCCAGCCCTAATGCTGGGCTGCTCGTGTGCAGTGCCAAACCATATTTCATAAGTTAGTAGGGTGGACAGTGCCCACGATCGATGTTTCAACTATTATCTATTTGTTTGCGGAGTCTAAGAGGATGTTTGAAAAGTCAGGAGAGAGTTAAATTTTATGCCAAACGCCTAACCATGATACGGATCATCGCTAAG
>NZ_PVWO01000345.1 GCF_003003845.1 Chamaesiphon polymorphus CCALA 037
CTTTAATCCTGATAAGTCGTTAGGGGTTAATCGATCGCATATACCATTGGCCATCTAATATCTCATACGAGTAGCAATTCTGGGGGTCGCCGCGTAGTTCTAGCTGGACGACTTTTGTAACTGCTAGCAATAACAAACAAAAATTCGCCGATGGCTGTTGGGGATCGGGTTGCAGGGGATTAAATGTTTCCGGTGCGCTCCGAGCTGCCCCAGGGGTACCCCACTCGAACTGAATGCGTCCAGCATCCGACATCTGTTTCCATACCTGTTGACGAGCCTCATAGTCGCTAATGGTGGTACATTCTGCCGTGACTAGTCGGAGTGTGCCGCTCAATCGAAACTGTTCGCGCGTTTCGGGAAAATACCAACACGCCTCTGCTAGCAGAGAGGCACCTGCTAATAAATTTGTGGCTTTCGACGATCGCACATCCGTTACAGATTGAAGCTGGCTGCCTGGTTCTAGCCAGCCCCTAAATACCAATGTGCGATTGTGAGGACGCAAATCTATATCGACTGTTGCCAGTTGGAAGTACCGCGCCTGGGGCGAACTCCGGTTGCGATGAAGGGCGCGCGCGATCGGCGATCGCCACGGTGGTAGACTATCGTTCACAATAGGGCTGGTCTATTTTATTGGTACAAATTAAATTGTAAACAATATATCTGTGGCAGAAATTCTCGATCGACGATCGTGAGATCGCCGCTTTATTCAATTAGTAGATCTGTAGGTTGGCTAGAGCAAAGCGAAACCCAACATCCTCTAAAAAGTTTGCAAACTTTATTTAACTCGGAGTTCCGCCATTAGAGTGCGATTCGATCGCTGGAAGTAGCGTAAATCTTGGGTTTTGACAAGATTGATTTATCTTGGGTCGATGCCTTATATTACTAACTCGTTCAGAAATTAGCATAGCTCACTCATGGTTAGAGAACTTGACCGAGTTCGTTCCGGATCGGGATCGAGCGAGGAGATTTCGTCCCAGGCTCAACAACAATTAGATTTCCCTGCTACAGCACCTACGGCAAATCCTGTCTTCTTTAGAACTTACAGTCGCTTCACTGCTACCGGACGCGAGACATGGCAAGAAGTCTGCACCCGCACCCTCCAAGGCTTGGTCAAGTTAGGTAAATTAACCGACGCAGAAGCCGATATTATCGATCGAATGCAGCGTCAGGTCAAGGCAATGCCTTCGGGACGGTGGTTGTGGGTCGGCGGTAGCGAATGGCTAGAACAACCGCAGAATTTTTCTGGTGCCTATAATTGCACGAGTACCAATGTCTGCGACTGGGCAGCGTTTGCCCTGATGATGGATTTAGCAATGATGGGCTGCGGGACGGGGGCAATTTTAGAACCCGACCTGATTGGGAAATTACCCGTTGTTAAAAATAAACTCAACATTGCAATTACTAACGAAATCGGTGGCGTGCCGATCGCGAATCGTCAGGAATTAAGTACTGTTGAAACTACTGGTAATAATGCCACAATTCGAGTCGGCGACAGTCGGCAAGGTTGGGTTAATTCCTATAAAATATTACTAGAATTATCGAGCGACGATCGCTTTAATGGCGACGTGAATGTCTCGATCGATCTGAGTAATGTCCGTCCGGCTGGCGAACAGCTCAAAGGCTTTGGTGGTATGGCAAATCCCGTGAGATTGCCCGAGCTTTACGGTCGCTGTGCGGGGATCTTAAATAAAGCAAATGGCAGACAATTAAATTCAGTTGAATGTTGTTTATTGATCGATGAAGCTGCGGTCACGATCGTCGCTGGCAACATCCGCCGCTGCATCGCTTACGGGTCAAAGGTTTCAGCAATAGACGGGATGAAACCAATCGAAGAAATCAATGTTGGAGATCGAGTATTAACTTCTTCCGGTGAGTACCAAAAAGTTACCAATAAATTTGTCCAGGGTGTCCAAGATGTGGTTGAGGTGATAACCTCTGCAACTCGTCTCCGCTGTACTGCAAATCACCGCGTTGCCGTCTATGATAGCTTGCGATCCTACACTTGGAAATATGCGGGAGAATTGCAACCAGGAGATCGGTTACTTTCGGTTCCTCATCTAAAAGGGATGCCCTGTGCGACAACAGACTGGGCTTGGCTAGTTGGCTTTTTCATTGGCGATGGTCATGCTGATGTCGAATCTTCCAAGCGTCGTAATGGCGGTGGGGGACAAGTTGCTTTTGCAATGTCTACCCAACGCATTTATGGCGAATTGGGAGAAAAGTTAATTCGTATTCTTACCTCAATTGGTTATACTCCTTCTCTACGCATTCAAGGTTCTCACGGGAACATAAATGTTTACCGTAAAGAGTTTGCTGATGAACTTGGGAAATATAAGAAACCTTGGTCTATTCCAGTCATTCCTGAATTTGTGTGGCGGGGAAATCGAGAAATTCGTGCTGCCTTCCTCGCTGGTTTAAGTGATGCCGATGGCACACCTTCACGTAATGTTTTGGCAAATTCTAATAAAATTGAATTTCTGCGGGAAGTACAGCGTTTATCCCTATCATTAGGGATCGCTACAACACTTCACGAACGCGCTCCCAAGAATTTACCAGGACGTGAAAAGCTTTATGAAGGATGTCACTGGATTCATATTCAGGGATTGCAATCTCAGATTGTCGCTGTTGGTTTAATCAATCAATTTGCGGTTCGTGCAACCTTTACCATTCGTCAGGCTAAAAAGAATGGTTTATCTTTGCCATATCAATTCATTCAACTAGCATCGGCGGCTGGCTGGCGGACTCAAGTTCAATCTCATCCGTCGCGTCTAATTGCCCCGTCAAGAGGTACTGGTCATCGCGATGCTAATTGGGATGCTTTACTAGCGGAAGATGCTGTAAATCCTCACTGGATTCCTCTAGAAGTTACAGCCGTGATTCCTGCTGGTACTGCTGAAACTTTTGACATTGAAGTTGAAGACGACCATGAATTTATTGTTGATGGATTGCTTGCCCATAACAGTGCCGGAATGCGCCAGTTTAATGCTAATGATACTCTTGGTGCAACTGCCAAAGATAATCTCTGGCAACAAGACGAACATGGTAACTGGAGAATCGACCCAGAACGCGATGCTTTGCGGATGAGCAATCATACCCGTGTTTTCCATCACAAACCCACTTTAGAAGAGTGTGTTGCTGCCGTTCAGAAGCAGTATTATTCTGGCGAAGGTGCGATTCAATGGGCTGGTGAAGCTGTTGCTCGATCGAATGCCGATCTCTTAAACACACCAGAAAAGAAACAACACTTTATCGATCTTTATGGACAGTCACAAGACTTAGCAAAAGGATATCTCAGGGAGTTGTTAGTCGCACAGAAGAGCACTTGATAGGCAACCAAAGTAAAATAGAACACACAACATAGGCTATGTTATCAGTACAATTGCCCTATGGTTGACTTTAGAAGTCAACCATAGGGCAATTGTGTTAAGCTGTTTCACTAGCCAATTATTTGACTTGACAAAATAAATGACATTTACGATAAGTAATGAAACAATCAATATTGTCGACCGAGATATAGAACTCGAACTAGAACATCGCATGTCTAGGTTCGGACTAAATCCGTGTGGTAGATAAATTTGCCTCACCTTAAAAACCCTGCAAAATCGGTGAAAGCTGTGAATTGGTTATTAATATTTAGTTATTAATCAACCTGCTAATACCGAGGTAATTAGAGACATTAAAAAATCTTTAACACCGTAGAGCGTAGAGGATGAAACTGGCGATCCAGAATATAAACCTCCAAGAGTGCGGGGCACTTAATAATTTCAATTAAGTGAAAATGTACGCCGAACTACAGAGAATATAGAATCTGTAGAACTAGAGGATAAAAAGCCTTTAGGATAACAAAATTGGAGATTCTCGGTACTAACTTCCACTGCAATTTGGGGGAGGTACATTTGAACCAGCTCGATCCCAATAACTACCAAGAACAGAAAGATGCGTTCACGGCTAGTGCCTTAAGTGTCGCTGCATTACTAAATCATAAATTCCAAGAACCGCGCTATCAATACAGTCGGGAATTAGATCCGATCGTGGGCGTGTCCTTCACTGGTTTATTTGACTTCTTCGTTCATGCCTTTGGTTCCGAATGGTTGCAGTGGTGGACGGAAGGTCGTCCGGCAACTGAGGCAGGGATTGCTTACAAGCAAAAAGAGCACGAATATCTGAATACTTGGCGCGAAGTTGTCGAGCAGACTGTCTGGGAATATTGCGATCGACACGGCATCAAACGCCCCAATCGGTGTACCACCGTTCAACCATCGGGAACTAAATCGCTGCTCACAGGGGCTTCTCCGGGCTGGCACGCCCCCAAAGCGCAGCGGTTCATCCGCCGGATCACTTTCCGCAAGGATGACCCGGTAGCCCTCGCCTGCATCGACTACGGGTATAGCGTGATTCCATCTCAGTCTGACAAAGACGAAAATGGCAATCTGCTAGATGACGCCTACGATCCGCGCTGTACGGAATGGTTGATCGAGATTCCGGTAGCGGTTTCTTGGGCAGATTTGCCTGGTGCTGACTCGATCGAAATCGGTCAATTTAGTGCTTTGGCACAGATGGACTTCTATATGGGCGTCCAGCAGCATTACGTGCGGCACAATACCAGCGCGACGATCGAATTGCGCGAGCACGAGGTTGAGGCTTTGGGCAAGCGGATTTACGAGGCGATTCGGGATGATGAGGGTTATATCTCGGCGGCTCTGTTGGCGCGGTTTGACGACCACCAGACGTTCCCACGGTTGCCGTTTGAACCGATCGATAAGGACACTTACGATGAGATGATGCTGGGTGTGATGCAGCGACGTCAGACTGCCGAATTTCATACCGCTTTGAGTCGTTATGACTTGGGCAATAAGTCAGAAGAATCCGGCCCTGCTGGTTGTGATTCGGATAAATGCTTATTACCCGATGTCAAACCAAACAGTTAGATTCAGTTCTGTTCCAACCGTTTGACATCTGCGATCGCGATCGCCCTAGCTTGACTTTCCCTTGAAGAGTCAAGTTAGGGCGATTTTCGATCTACTATAGATAAAGTAGACTGGGGATAAAATGAAGATAATAACCTCGAAACAAACTGGTAGCTTGGCCGTCATAGTCATATCCTTAGTACTTGTTTTTATAATTTGGAGTAGCAATATGTTTGCAGGTAAACCACCCACAAATATTGGGGTCAATAATGGTAGATTAACTGCTTGTCCGAACACTCCAAACTGTGTGAGTTCTCAAGCACCAGCTAACGATGCCCAACACGCGATCGCGCCCTTGCCAATGAGTGGCGATGTTGCTACGACGATGGCTAATTTGAAACAGGTAATTAAAGCAATGCCTCGGACAAAAATAGTCACAGAAACTAACAACTATTTATATGTAGAGTTTGCGAGCAAATTGATGGGATATGTCGATGATGTTGAATTTTATCTCGACAATGATACCAACACAATTCAAGTGAGATCTGCTTCGCGATTGGGTCAATCCGACTTAGGTGTCAATCGTCAACGGATTGAAGATATTCGACTCGCATTGAATAATCTTACCTAAACTATCCGATCGAGTTAATGGTTCTTGGGCGTTGCCGATCTAGAGTGTGATTTGCCTTGCGAAATTTAGAGTAGGGGCAATTCATGAATTGCCCCTACTCTAAATTTCGGAGATTGCCCAGGAGAGTGAATCTTACCGAGATTCAGCAACGCCGATTCTGGAGACGAACGATTATCAATTAGTACATCAATTACAGACGATCGGCAAAGATGTTAAAAATCAGAGATTTTTGGGTGAGTTGGCGGCGGTATCGGGTTGGGATGTTATTGTTTGGCGTGTGTTTGAGTGCGATCTTGGCATCCCCGCAGGTAGCAATGTCTACACAGTCAGCCGCGACCGTCACTACGGAATCGAAAATAAGCAATGAGGTTGCAAAACAACCGCTAGCTCGACCTAGTAAATCCCCAACTTTACCGACCAAAAAGCCCACTACTTTAACGGCAAATGTTAAGAAAACAGTCTTAGCAAATGGGATGACTGTTTTGACTAAAGAAGTTCGTAATGCGCCAGTGGTGACGGTGCAGGTGTGGTACAAAATTGGTTCGCGAAATGAAGCTCCAGGCGTCAATGGAATCGCGCATCAGTTGGAGCACATGTTATTTAAAGGAACCAAAGATCGACCGATTCAATTTGGAAGATTGTTTGCAGCATTGGGTAGTAGTTCTAATGCTTTTACTAGTTACGATCAGACTGCTTATTACGGGACGGTTGAGAAGAATAAACTTTCTAGCTTATTAGTTTTAGAAGCCGATCGAATGCAGAATTCGACGATCGATACTGAGAAACTAAATGGTGAAAAACGGGTCGTAATTTCGGAATTGCAAGGGTATGAAAATAGCCCCAGCTATCGACTCGATCGGGCTGTCAAACGGGCGGCTTTTCCGAATACTCCTTATGGCTTAACTGTCGGCGGAACCAAAGCGGATGTCGAGAAATTTACCGTCGAGCAGGTGCGGTCTTATTA
>NZ_PVWO01000028.1 GCF_003003845.1 Chamaesiphon polymorphus CCALA 037
GAATATCCCCAGATAACACCACGACAGTATCGCGATGGGCAAAGAGTGTGGTTATCAGTTGCGCTAGAGCTGGGGTATGGATATTCCAGGCATCACCCACATCTGTGGCGAATACGCGATTGCGTTCGAGCGACCATTGATGAATCAAATCGATAATTTTTAAGCCAAATAAATTGGTAGGTGCGACGATAAATGTGGCGACAGGGGTAGCGGTGGGCGATTTGGCTTGGAGCGGCGCGATTAACTGTCGCTCGAATGCTGTGGGCGACAATAACATCGGCGGATCGATGGGAGATCGATCGAGATGATAACCGCGCCAAGTGCGCGTATCTAAAACCACCACTTCATGACAACTACTACCGATTGTATAATGCCAGACGAGTGCCTCCGGATCGCGATCGAGGATCGCCACCTCTCCATCGAGTGTAAATTTGGGTAAACCCGTGCGCGAATCGCTCTGTGGCATTCCTACCCAGCGGGCGATCTCTAACTGGGCGGCAAGATCGGTGCCCCTACTTAGCGACCATTTTTGGGCAGCAGCTAGTAGTTTCCCGCCCGATGTACCCGCCTCAAATCGATCGGGCGTATTCCCCCAGCCTTGAAAGATTGCATAGGCCAGGAGCGCGTTTTGCACCACCTGCTTGCCCAACGGTTTGCCCAATACCCGCAGGCACCAAGCCTGATTGAGATTCCAATCATCGCTGACATCGTGGTCGTCGAAGATCGTATACATGGGGATATTTGCTAAGGCGCGACGCACTCGCCCCAATCCCTCGACAAATTTCTGTAAATGTGCTATGTCTCGATTCCACTGCTTGGCAACCTGCCGATCCTTAGTTACCGCACGACCCGATGGCCATAGCTGCGGCCAACACGCGGGCGAACAGGCGAGTAAATAGACTGCCAAATATTCACCCAAACTGAATAAATGGCTGGTAACTTTCTTGCGGCGATCGCGCAACCCAGCCGTAAAGCCCGCTTGACGAGTGGCGATCTCGGCGCGCAACCCAGGGGCGAATTCAGTTGCCAGCCGATACTCGATCTGACGCAATCGCCCATTACGCACGGGCAATCGTTCCGTCCAGCCTAACAGCGTCTCACCAAGGTGGCTAGCCGCCCATAACAACGGATCGGCGACATCATCACCATAAATTTGGTCGCCAGTGAGAAACAGTTGCTGGGGACGTTGTGACGGCAAATCTGCCGATTCGGCGAGGAGACTATCGAGAATCGATAAAGCATCGAATCCCTCCCCGTGCGGTTTGCGACAGGAACCATGGACGATTCGCAAGTCACAGAGCTGGCTGGAGGGCAGGACAAAGGTGGGATAACCATGTGCGAAATAGCTAATCCGCTCGTGCGGGATATTCGGCGCAGACATCGCCTGTTGTAACGATCGATCTGGGATCTGCCCATCGCCATCCGAGAAGGTTAAGTCGTAAGCGTAGACTCGATCTGTGGCTAATTCTACACTCCCCTCTGACGTCGCCGTGACAGCGATAATATGTAGGTGTGTGCCTAAGGCGATCGTCTCTCGACTCCCCAACAGCAAACTCTCCCCGATCTGGTTGCCATTATCCGCCGTCGCCAAAACCCGCAGCTCGACTCGACAAGCAGCTTGCAGCGCAACCCAAACTGTGACCGATTGGGGCGTAGTGCGCCGCAGAATTGGCCCAGCTAAAATTAGTGGTAATTCGGTTAGCGATGCTCTGTTGGGTAAATCGGACATCCAGATCTAGTTAGCTAATCGCTATATAAAATATTGTATTAAATTACGATCGCCTGTAGCCGCTCATTTTGGTTGTAGTTAGAATAATCTGCTAGGTACGAAAAAAATACTGAACTAAGCAGATGGATCGCAACCACACAATTGAGTTCGCTAAGTTAGCGCAGGAACTGTATTTTTGCTATGAAAAGCTACCACCAACCAAGCAGCTAGCGGCAAAGATCCTCGATCGATATATCAATTATATCGATCCGTTATGTGAGAATGATTACGCTCGATTGGCGATCTTCAGTACCACCAGTGCGAGTATCGTCGATCGATTTATCGCTCGGATCGCAACTCGTTGGCAAGCAGGTAAGCTGTTAGTCATTTAATTTACTTGTCTTTCCCCCGCTCCCCGCTGTCTTGTCTTGACGTGCTCGACCTGGAGGAAACCTCCAGAACGCACGTCGCTGATTTGCTAACCCGTCGGGAAACAAAGGCGTGCGCAAATCGCTCCCCGCTCCCCGCTTTCAAAAAATCTAGTATGTGATTTAAATGTTCGACAGCTTAGTGCATAATCCCCAAATATTTGCCCAATCTAGAAATATAATCTTCACACTAACGATCGTGAAACCTACCACCCTAATCATTTCCGCTCTACTTTTGACTCAACTTCCGCTTCAACCTGCTACCGCGCTACCGCTCCAACCCACAATTGCGATCGCCCAATCTAACCCAACCGCTGCCGATTACATCGCACAGGGCGATGCTAAATATAAGTCTGGCGATAATGCAGGCGCAATTGGCGATTATAACCGCGCTCTTGCTATAGACGCGCAAAATACTGAAGCCTATACTAGTCGCGGTATTGCTAAATCTACAGCGGAAGATAAACCAGGCGCGATTCAGGATTTTGACAAAGCGATCGCACTAAATCCGAGAATAGCCGAACTTTACAATATTCGGGCGGTAACTAAATATGAATCTGGAGCTAAACAAGCCGCAATTGCCGATTACGATCGCGCGATCGAGCTAAAACCAGAACTTGCACTAGCTTACCTCGGTCGGAGTATCGCCAAATACGAATTCAATGACAAAAAAGGCTCGATTCAGGATATGAAAAAAGCAGCAGAGTTATTTAAGCAGCAAGGAAATACTGACTTTTATCAAAAAGCAATGAATTATCTCAAAATGTTACAGAATGAGTAGAGAAGATTAATATTTACCCATTACCCAAAATGAATCTCCCCGCGATCGAGCGTGCTAAGATCTACGACCAAAACATAGCGATCTCCACCACCACGGGAGTATTTACCTATCGGGATTTGCTGCACGCCTCTAGTCAGATCGCGACGCATCTGCTTGCTCATGACGCCGATTTGCAGGAGCGGCGAGTGGCATTTCTGATCCCGTCTGGGTTTGAGTATGTCGCTACGCTGTGGGGGATTTGGCGGGCTGGTGGGATTGCGGTACCGCTGTGTACCGTCCATCCACGTCCGGAATTGGAGTATGTAATTACCAATTCTGGCGCATCGATCGTTATCGCTCATCCAGATTTTGAGGACAGTTTACGCCCGATCGCGCAAGATCGCAATTTACGCTTTATCCTCACGTCAGAACCACTGCCAGACTCGATCTCAGTGCTTCCAGATCTCGATCTTGCCCGTCGCGCCCTGATCCTCTACACCAGCGGCACCACAGGCAAACCCAAAGGGGTGGTAACCACCCATCAAAATATCCAAGCTCAAGTCACCAGCCTAATTGATGCTTGGGAATGGACTGCACGCGATCGGATTTTGCACGTACTCCCATTACACCATATTCATGGAATTGTCAATGTACTAGCTTGTGCGTTATGGGCGGGGGCAGAATGTCAGATGGTAGCCAAATTCGATGCCCAAACCGTGTGGAATCGGATTGGTGAAGGCAATTTAACTTTATTTATGGCCGTACCGACGATTTATGTAAAGTTGATTAATGCGTGGGAAAATGCCGATCGAGAGCGTCAACAACAGTTGTCCGCTGGCTGCGACAAAATGCGCCTGATGGTGTCTGGTTCGGCAGCTTTACCCGTGACAGTATTAGAGAAATGGCAGACGATAAGCAATCATTTTCTGCTCGAACGCTATGGCATGACTGAAATCGGCATGGCAATATCGAACCCATTACATGGAGAGAGAACTGCTGGCTCTGTGGGGACGCCCTTACCGCAGGTGGAAGTAAGATTGGTGGACGAGAATGGAGACTTAGTGCCACCAGGCACTCCCGGCGAAATTCAAGTCAAGAGCCAAGGCGTATTTCTAGAATACTGGCAAAACCCAACCGCAACTGCCAAGGCTTTCCAATCTGGCTGGTTTTGCACGGGGGATCTGGCGGTAGTAGAGGATGGTAACTATCGGCTGTTGGGGCGGATGAGTGTCGATATTATCAAAACTGGCGGTTATAAGGTGTCCGCGCTCGAAATCGAAGAGGTATTGCGATCTCACCCAGATATTCAGGGATGTGCGGTAGTGGGTGTCGCCGATCCAGAATGGGGCGAACGGGTATGTGCGGTGTTAGTTTTAGAGCCGCAATGCCAGTTGACGTTGGCAACTATGCGGAGTTGGGCAAAGGAACGATTGGCAGTTTATAAGGTACCTAGTCAAATTTTATTAGTCGCTGAGTTACCGCGCAATGTGATGGGGAAAGTAACTAAACCCGCAGTGGTAGAGCTATTTCGATCGATGTAAATATCCCAATTATATTTTAGCTCGATCGCCAGAAAAAGTTGTGAATATTTGATAACCATACTAATTTTTGGGGTTGAATTCAAATTAATATAATGATTGAAATAGTGCTTTAGCTTCCATAATTATCGACTTAGGATCGGGTTACATCGATCGCCAAATTAACTAACCTTGAAGTTATCAATGAGGAATATCACTAATGTTGAAAAAAATCTTAGTCGCAATTGGTGACTCTGCTGAATCACAAGCAATTTTAGATGCTGGATTGACATTGACTGAAAAATTTGGTGCCCAGATGCTGATCCTACATGTCATCAATCCCGCTATACCAACCGGATTTAGCCCATTAGTCGGTGGCATGTTTCCACTTGTTAACAGTGTAGCAGTCGAACAATATACCAAGGAGTGGCAAGAGTACGAAAAAATGGGAATCGAACGTCTTCAAGCTTATGCCGCACAAGTCAAAGAGCGTGGGATCGAAGTTGAAGTTTCGCAAAATTTTGGTGACTCTGGACGGATGATTTGCGAACTTGCCAAAAATTGGTCGGCGGAGGTAATTGTGATGGGACGAAATCAAAAATCGATGTTGAGTGAAATCTTTCTCGGTAGCACTAGCAACTATGTTTTACATCATGCACCTTGCTCGGTGATGGTGATTCAGTTACCAGCATTAGCCAGTTAAAAGGGGGTAAAGGGTAAGGGGAAAAGGGGTAAGGGCAAAAGGATAGAACAATTTCCTTTCCCCTTTCCCCTATAACCACCTGGCGAATCTAACTATGTTTCTATAATACCGATGCTCATTTTCCTAAAATCTGAAACTGTTGCGGAATGGATTGAGTCAAAATTGAGCCATTGAGATCGAGAGCTTGAACGTGCCAAGTTAATGACTTATTTGTCCTCTGTTTGAGCCAAGGTGGAGCGGTATAGGTAGTGAGATCGGCTGGTAATAAGGCGGATAAAATCACGCGATCTTTATCCTTAATTTCTAACTTATAACCTCGCGCCGCACTAATTCCCTGCCAGCTAAATCGAATAGTTTCACCGATCGCAATTTTACGATTAGCTACAGGTTCGATCGGGGTAATTTTATCGGCACTAGCGGTCATAAAATAACGAAACACAGGCATCGGAAAACCAGCGACCCCACCACTATTAACTATCCCCGTACCGATACTCGAATCGCCTTCTTTATCATCTGTTGCTTCAATTCGTAATAAAATCTGATAAGCACCAGTCGAACCTTTGGGAAATTTCGTCGGATCTGGCCCTGGTAACAAGACTTGCCCAGTCGGTTGCAAGAAGACATCGAATCGTTCTAACTGTGTATACCGTCGTTGCAAACCCCGTTCTTCGAGCGGTAAACTGGCTTCGGTTAATAAATCGCGCCCAGTTGGAGGCGGATCGCCAGGTAATACTACTTCCCATCTGCCTTTCAATCTGCCCGTACCGTTGTAGCTAATTTGGGCACCGAACTGAGGTAAAGTTGACCCGGTAGCAACCGCAGGAGCGGGTTTACCGCCAGTAACTAGTTTGACACTGGTAATACTAAAAGGCACTCGCGCGCCACCACTAGCTAACCGACAGGTGACAGCCACAAATTCATCAGGGCCGCCGTTATTGCTCCTCCAGCGGCGCACGTAGAAGAAATCGGAATTATTGCCTCTTGCAGCATCTTGATAGGCTTTACGAGCCACAGAAGCGGGAATGGTCATGATATCGGTATAGTTATTGCGACCGCTGGCTCGACCGATATTGTACCGACGCGGCAATCTCCCAAACACAGTACCAGAAACACACGATCGATCGGCATTAATTTCGCCACACCACAATGCTTCGGCGGGGCTTTGATTATTCAGTCCAAAGTAGGTCAGAAAAACCGTAGTCGTACCGAAACTTTTGACATTTACCCCTCTAGGGCTAACGTCAACGGCTTGAGCGGGTTGCATTCCTAATAAAATTACACCTAAAGCGAAAATTGCGAGTGAGTTGGTGAAGGTTTTCATGGTTTAGGGGATAGGGGATAGGGGATAGGGAATAGGGTTTTAAAAACTTAGGCTCATGCCTGTGCTGATGGTATTGATTGTTGAATTGGTATTAATATTGTCGATCGAACTACTATTGAGATTCGATTGACCGCTGTAACGGAGGAAGACGCTACCAGGATTTTCGCGACCGAAAGTATTGGTTTTAAAGTTCCAAGTTAGGAGTAAATCTAAAGCATTCGATCGAGTTAAAGATTCGCCGATCGAATCAGAATCATTATTAAAATTGTAATTAACGGCTAAGGTGACATCGGGGACGAATTCCCAACTCACGCCAAAGGTCGGACTCTGGGTAAAGCGGGTAATTTGGCGTTCTAGATTTTGGGCACTGGTGAGGTTGTAGCCAAGGTTGAATCTTAGTTGTTGACTGGGTTGCCAACCGACGGAGAATTGATGGCTGATATTATTAAAATCGGCATTCTCTCGTCCCGGTTGGCGATTGTCTTGAAAAGTATTACTAAATTTATAATCGAATGACAATGCGTCGGAAAATTTCCATTCCAGTCCAATTTCTTGAGTATTGTTAAGTTGACTGGGGATTTCAGATCTGTCGTCAAAACCACCATTTATCGCAGCCAAGATCGAGCCTTTTTGATCTGTTTGTTGATAGCGATAGGAAATTGTGGGTAATAAAGTGCTGTTGTTTTGTAAAACTGACTGTAAAGGTACATTTAAGCTAATTGTATCGCTGTTATTTTTAGTCTTCAAAAGATTGGGTAGATTGGCGATATTATCTTCGGAATTAGTATGCTGAAATTGAATATTTGCACCCGCGATCGAGGCATTAATACCATACTGAGCTTGTAATCTGTCGGCATTGACACTCGCGCCGAGGGTGCCAAATTGCGGATCTGTCTGTTCCAATTTGATATTGGCAGAGAGAGCGATATTGCGCTTATCATCTAGTTTGACATCCTTGAGAATATCGTAGCTAGTTTCGGCGTACCAGGCATGTTTGGTAACGGGTTGGAGGGCTACAGCGTTGGTACCCTCCGTGAGTTGCGGATCGTTGGCTCCACCAGCGGTAAAGGTACTGCGAGCGAAGCCTGCATCGGCTTTCCAGCGTCCGTCATCGTTAGCGGCAGTGACTCGCAAGCCGATGCCATCGCTGGCTTCGGCATCGACAACTTCACCGACGTTAAAGTTGGCGACGGGTAAACGAGAACCACTCATCACGGTAGTTTCCAACCGCACGCCGCCAGCAGCATTGTTCGCCACTTGCATACCGAGGGTGGCTCCAGAGAGATTATTATTACTCTCGCCAATGCCTAAAATATTATCGAAACCGACGATCGCGGTGGTGCTCAGATGTCCGATACTGAGATCGGCGAAGTTATTGAGTTTGACATTAGCTGTCACGCCTCTGGTACAGACATTGCTGATGAGTAAGGGATTGTTGCCAAAGCAGACGTTACCTACTGCCACTTTATTATCGCCATCGGTAAAATCGATCGAGTAGGCACTCAAATCGACGAGGGAAGCGCGTTCTTGGAGTTCGCCAAAGCGGAGGGCTTCCGGTTGGAAGGTGGTACCGACGAGGCTGACTTTGCCTTGTAATTTGCCCGTACCGATGGGATACAGGGCGGATAGTTCGCCAGTGAAGGCGGCATCTAATGATGTCGGGCGGGGCGAAACGCCCGCATCGGGGCTGCGGGATTCGGCGAGTTGAGATTTAATGTTGACGTTGAGTTTGGTGTCGAAACCGATGGGAGTAGCAGGATCTGTAGCAGCGGCTGAAGTTGTTGCAGGTGTCGAGCCTGTTGATGGGGGTGTAGTAGCAGTTGGCGATTGAGAATCGCTCGGATTTGTAGGTGTCGAGCCAGTTGTAGATGACGGTTCGGGGCTGGATACTGGTGCTGGTTTTGGGGTTGTCGCTGTTGGGGATTTACCAGATTCTTCGGTTTGAGTAGCGATTTGGCTGGAATTTGGTGCGATTTTAACCGAAAAAGTCGCGACAGGTTCCCATCGATCGGGTGTAGTTGTACGATAAACTGTGAGGGTTTGCTCCCCGATCGGTAGGGGTAAAAGAGTAGATTTATATACTAATTCTTGTCCTTCTCGTTGCATTTGAGAAGTGATATCTAAATCGCCTAGAAATACCGCAATTTCTGTTTGAGCTGGTAACCGATTGACTTTTACCCGCAATATTTCCCCCGATTTAAGGGTAATAACTGATGATGGTGTTGGAGCTATTAAAGTTGAATTAGTTTTAGGGCTAGGTGTTGCTTGAGCTAAACTAGGGCGATCGCATAACGCGATCGAGCAGCACAAAACTAGCGTACCCTGAATCCAGCGGTACATAATAGTTGCATTCTCCTGTATTTAGATTTTGGTTCGAGTGGTTTGAATTGAGAGCTAATCGATCCTGTCGATGTCTTTGAGATTAGAGGTCGAACGGGTAGAATTTGGGTGAAAAATCGATGATTTTTGCCGCCTAAGTGACTTAAATTAAAATCTCTGTTTTCAAGATATAAGTTTGGATTGAGTCTGTATATACAGAAAAGTATGGATCGGAGTATGGATAATCGAACTGAAGCCAGAATCTAACCTCTGAAAATATGTCTCGATCGCTAGAACCCAATCTTCACAAAATATCCCGCTCCTACTCGCAGATCGATCGGTCTCGATTCAGTAAATCGGTTTTGATATCGAAGATAGATCTATTTTTGGATGTGGGCGACATGATTTCCTCCTGTATCTTTTGTAAGTTTGTGGAAAGGTTTAACCTGCTCCATATTTTCAGAATATTGGCAGCCAGCTAGTTTGACAGCCAGAAAAGATCGGAAAAAACCTGCTGTTGACGATCGGAAAAGATCGGAAAAAGGGTGTTCTAACTACTAGAAACTCATGCCAAAAATTGATTCGTGCAGGGGGGAAACGCAGAATTGGGAGAAAATAGTCAGCCTTAGCGTACTATTTTCTGCCAATGGGGTGGTTCCCCCTAGAAGATGGAATTTTTGCTGTTGGAATTAGCAAGAACCCGAGCGGAAACTACCTTTGGGGTTGAAGACGGTTTCGCTGTTGAAGAAGCACATATTACTGTCAAGGCGGAAGGATTTTTGGATAAAGACCTGGCGATTATGGCTCATGCGGCCTGTGACGGTGACGAATCGAGACGCCCCCTGCTGGATCTCTTGGGCAGTCAGCGGGAAGGAGGCCGCTCGTTTTTGACCCAGTAGCATGTTTTGGCTATGAAATGTGGATAGGTTGCGAAGGACTCGCCCGTCAAAGCTTTTAATCTGCCCCGAGACAAAGTATTCTGCGTTATAGCCGCCTTGATTAGAGAAAGAGACAGTTGGGTTGGGTGCTGCTTGTGCGATGGATGGAGCAACATTTGCGATCGTCATGGTGGCAGCACTTACAACAGCCAGACCGAGAGCTTTAGCGGATTTGATAGAGCGAAAAAGTTTCATAATTCCTTGTTTCCAATGGTGTATGTTTGCTTGTGAGGGAATACACGTTCGGAATTTTGGGTTTATGCACAGTCGGTGAAAAAAAGTTTGTGTTGTTGTCCGACAGCAATTGCTCGATCGCTCTAAAATCAAACGAATTCTGACTTTTGCTGGATAAATGATAAGATCGGCGATCGATCGTCGGGAGTGGCAGGTCGAACTTTCATGGAATTAATGCTGAATGAGAAATTGTGTGAGATCGGGTGGAAATGGGTGCTTATGTACGAGCTGTCCGATCGCTAAATACTCTAGTTCGGCTGGGGTCGAAATTCGTCCCAGTAACTCGTTACGATGGGGCTGACGACCGAACTTGGCGACAACATCGCGATGGCGACGGGCTTGGGCAGCGGAGAATGCTAGCATCGAGCGATACTTTGGTAGGGACTCATCCACCAGCGCATCTGCCAGTTGGACTGACAGTTCTAAGTGTTGGAGTTGCTCGGCATGACCCAAGGGCAGAAAGAAGAAAGTTTTTTCCCAAGGGGTTTCTAGAGCGGTATAGTGACCGAGTTCGATGCCGGAGAGCGTCAGAGCGCGGGCTTTTTCGTCCTGGGCAAACGATCGATCGGTACCCCGATAGATCGTCCGCGAGAATTGGTCGAGAATCAGAATCAGCGAGAGTCGAGATCGCGGCTCCCGATCCCAATCATCGAGTTCGCCTCGGATCGCGCGTTCTAATAGAGGTGAAAAACGTGCGACGATCTCGGCATCGCCACCACCGCGAAACCACCACTCCCACTGCCGCACGAGTGCTGTGAGATCGCCATGCGGTAGGCTGGGAAACCAAAATTGTAAAACGTCTTCAACTGCTGTAGTTTGCATATTATGCCTCTCTTCTTTGAGCTAAGTTTGAATTGGTAGGTCTTCAAGCACCAATATCGGTACAGATAAATAGATGGTCGAATTCAAATGTCATGGTTTTAAAGTCGATCGAGATTGGCGGTATGGATGAAAGATGACTCGATCGGTAATCGATCTTCCACCTAGAATTCAACTACATCGAAGTAACGATCTCCTGATGCCACAGGGGTAGGATTGCGATCGAATTAGATCGAATGAATCATTGAAAATCAGCACTTTAGGCAGTTGCTGTTGAATCGCCGTGGGATCGATTCTCCAAAGGAGAGGCTGCGCCAACGAGTTGCGCACGGGGCGTTTGAGTCGATCGGGACATTCCCGCTCGATTTTGGCTAAAGACTCTGGCCACCGAGTCCGAGCGATAAATACTGCACCATCAGGACTCCAACCCGCTTCCAAAATCATGCCACTGTGAGGAGTACGGGTTTGAATGCTCAGTCGATCGTAGATATCAATGGCTGTTCCATCTTTAGTATGAGCGCGACCATTCCCGCAATAATCTGCCCGCACCATGCGAGTACAAGCTTGATGGAAATCTCGCAGCGATCGCCCCCGAACTGTTTTCCAGGGTTTATAACCAAACCGAACGCATTTGGCTAAAACCCCATTGGTACAAGCAAAGGTAATGCGGCCATTCTCATGGTGTTTACCCGTTCGATCCCAAGCTCCCGACAGGGGAATTGCTTTAGCAACATTGTCGCGATCGGGTTGGCAGTAATTTTGCCACTGTTCCGAGACTGAATCGCGGTAAAGAACGGTGTAGAGATAAATCTCTCGTTCGGGATCTTGAGGATCTAAGTCAACATCTGCGATCTTGAGTTTGAGATCTCGCCCACCTTCAACAACTGTTAGTTCGGTTCCGGCTACATCCCGTCCCTCGATCGCCAGATCCTTCCCCGCGCCCTCCCAATTCAGGTTTCTCTGGACTTGAATGGATGCAACGATCGTCAGGAGACAGCCCGTTGCCAACAGCAAGGAAACAGACATTTTTCGTGTAAATCTCATGGCAAACTTGATGGCAGTTATGGGAGATGGCTCTCTTCAATCGATCGTGAATACCACCACCTCCAGACCCTCTTCCCTCCCCTACGGTGTATACACAAGTCCACTAGACATCGCTTCTTTTAATCTTGAGCGCAAGTTGGCCACCTTCTAAATGGATTTTTGAGATGGGCTTTTGGTTGAGGGTAGCGGTTACTAAGGTTGGTGAGGTTAATCCAAACTTGTTCGAGTGGACTCCGTTCTCACTAAGACCAGTCCCATTCAAGCTTGCTCCATTCAAGTTGGCTCCGTTAAAGCTCGTTCCATTTAAGCTTACTCCGTTTTGCATAAGACCATTTCCAGTGAGATTTTTCTCAGTGGCTATGGTAGCAGGGCGATCGATCTGGATTGCTAAAACTGTAGCCAAGCAGAGTCCGGCTGTTAGTATGAGTTGAGATAGCTTATTGCTGTGAGTAAGTCGATTTAACATTGGTAATTCTCCTGTTGTTAATCTTTGCGGGTTTATAGAAGTTGAGTTTGGGCAGATCGCCGATCTCTTCTCCAGAATAAGTTGCCACAACTAGTTTGACAGCCAGAAAAGATCGGTAAAAATATGGTGTTGACGATCGGAAAAGATCGGATCGTCGAGCCTCATTAGTTAAAAGCTTAGATCGAGGGCTTTTTGGAAAAAGTCGGGTTTCTGAATCATTCAAATCGATCGAGATCGACTCTGACTCCCAGTGCTGTAAGCCGTTGCCATCTCAATTTTCTGCTCTAGCTGTCTGGGAGAGCCACCAAGCCCGAACAGTGCTGGATTCGATCGAAGATCTACGATGAAATTGACGTAAATAAAAACTGACGTACAATGGTAAGTGTCGATCGAGCGATGTTCTCATGAAACCAAATCCTGGCGGGCAGTTAGCAGCAGATGAAGTACTAGGGCGCGATAAGCTGATTGCAAGGCTGTGGCAGGTGTTGGAGCGACAGAGCTTGTTACTCACAGCAGAGCGGCGGATGGGAAAGACGAGCGTCATCAAGAAGATGACAGCACAGCCATTACCGCAGATGTTGGTAAAGTTTCGGGATTTGGAGGGGTTGCGGACTCCATTAGAATTTGTCGAAGCGGTGTTGCATGACGTTCAGCAGGATTTGAGCGGCAAAGAACGGGCGATGGGTGGGGTGAGAGCGTTGCTCAAAGAATTAAGCGGCGCAGAAGTTAAAGGATTTAAACTACCGAAATCAGTAGAACAACACTGGAAAACCATTCTCACCAAAACCATCGAAGACTTGATGACGCAACAGGATGGAATGGTAATTTTCTTCTGGGATGAGATGCCGATGATGCTCGATAATATCAATCGCGATTTAGGAGAAACAGTGACGATGGAAATCTTGACGACGTTGCGATCTCTGCGTCAAACCCATTCTAATTTGCGAATGGTATTTACCGGATCGATCGGGTTGCATCATGTGGTAACTCAACTCAAAAAAGTCGGTGCGGCTGGAGCGACGACAAATGATATGCACCAAGAAGAAGTTACACCATTAGAATTAGACGATGCTCAATTATTAGCACAAGAGTTGTTAACTGGCGCAAAAATTGACGTTAAAGATTTAGCTCGATCGATTGCCGAGTCAGTCGATCTCGTACCATATTATATCCATCATATTGTCGATGAATTGCAGCAGCTAAAGTCACCCATTACACGAAAAAGCGTTGCAGATATTATCCTCGACAATCTTTATAACCCATCCAATCGTTGGGATATGGCGCATTATCGAGAACGAATCGATACATATTATGAATCGCCCATAGTGCCATTTGCTTTGGGCGTTCTAGATGAATTGGCAGTAACAGCAACCTCATTGCCATTGCCAGATTTATTACAGCGTTTACAGGTGCAAAGTAACTTGCAAAATCTCGATCGAGAGATGTTGCTCAAAGTTCTAAATTTATTGCAACGCGACCATTATATCGGACAACAAAATGCGGGTGCTTATGTGTTTAGGTTTCCGTTAATTCAACAATATTGGAAATTGAGTCGGGGGTTGGGATGATGAAATCGCCAACTATATTTTCATTTACACCCAGCTTGATGAATCCTGCCGATTTAGAATCGATTTTCGTGCAGCGCGAAGCGATAGCGGCGGATTTAGTCGATCGAATTCGTGAGAGTGTATTGACTCCAACGAAGCATCATAGCCTGATAATTGGGGCGCGAGGGATGGGGAAAACTCATCTGGTATCGCTGGTTTATCATCGGGTGCAGGCGATGGCGGATTTGAAAGAGCGAATCTTAATTGCCTGGTTGCGAGAAGAAGAGTGGGGAATTACCTCTTTTCTCAAATTATTGTTGCGAATCTTGAGAGCCATAGATCCTCTAGATCCAGCCATTCAGCAACGGATCGAGGCTCTGTACGAGCTATCTCCAGCCGAAGCGGAACAATCAGCAATGAGCTTGCTAACTGAGATAATTGGAGATCGAACGCTACTATTAATTACCGAAAATCTGGACGATTTATTTAAAGGTTTAGGCGATCGGGGACAGCAACAATTACGGGCATTTCTCCAAAATAGCGGCTGTTGTACGATTTTAGCGACGGCTCCACGGCTGTTTAACGGCGTGCAAAGTCGGAATAAGCCTTTGTATGGTTTCTTTCGTCCCGTGCGGTTACAGGAGCTAACAGCAGCCGAAGCGGTGCAATTATTGATTCGGATCGCCAGTTTGCGAGAACAAACCGAGTTAGTGGACTTTTTAAAAACCCCAATGGGCAAAGCGCGGGTGCAAGCGGTGGAGCATTTAGCGGGGGGAAATCCGCGCATCTATGTGATTTTTGCCGAGTTTTTGTCGCGGGAATCTTTGGAAGAATTGGTGCAACCGTTTATGGCGTTGTTGGATGCGCTCACGCCTTATTATCAATCGCGGATGCAGTATTTATCGTCACAACAGCGGGAAATTGTCGAGTTTTTGTGCGATCGAAAGTATCCAGCTACGGTAAAAGATATCGCCCAACGCTGTTTTATCACATCGCAAACGACTTCGAGCCAGTTGAAGGAGTTGAAGGAAAAAGGCTATGTAAATGTGGAATCGATCGGGCGGGAATCGTTTTATGCGTTGAAAGAACCGCTGATGCGGATTTGTTTGGGGATGAAGAAAGAGCGAGATGGTACGCTCAAGTTTATGGTGGATTTTTTGCGGGCTTGGTATTCTAAAGATGAATTAGATATGTTGCATCAGCGAATATCTGATGGATTTGTTCACAAGCATTTAGAATTAGCTTTACAAGAGAGTAACATTAACGAGAAAGATCCACGAGTAGCAATCTGTTTGGATCTAATAAAAAGCTGCTACGATCTAGGTCTTTTAGATGATGAACTGCAATACATACAAAAGTTGACAACAATTAGAGGCACTGGTGAAGACTGGGTTAAGCAAGCATCTTGCCAGCTAAGATTAGAACAATTGAAAGAAGCTCTTATTAGTTGTGATAATGCATTAGCTATTGAGATTGGTAATTGTAATGCGTGGTATTTAAGAGGTTGTTGTTTAGGCATGTTAAACCGTTACAAGGAGGAGGCTACTAGTTATATCCAAGCTATTTTTTATCAACCAGATTTTTACAATGCTTATTATAACCTTGGTATTGCCCTAGTGAGTTTAGGTCACTATGAAGAAGCAATCTCTAGTTATGATATGGCTATCCGTTTCAAACCAGATTTCCCTCAAGCATGGAATAACCGTGGTACTGCATTTGCAAGATTAGATCATTATGAAGACGCGCTTACTTGCATCGAAAAAGCTATTAAAATTGACCCAAATTATGTCGATGCACTAGGTAGCCAAGCTGAAATATTGCTAGGAATGAATCGATGGAATGAGGGTTCCGAAGCAATAAAGAATGTATTAAATCTATTTCAGAAGACTAATAAATCTTATTCTGGTGATGCTTATCTAATTTTAAACGGATTACTCTCACAAGATTCATCCCAATGGCAATCTAGAATCACCGATTTAATAAACTGGTTCGATCCTTTTCCCACCGCCGTTACCAATGGCTTAGTCAGCGCGTGCAAAAAATTGATATCACCTCTCATTAGCGACACCACAGCCACTCTCTGGCATGATACTTGGCACGAACTTACACACCAATTACCCGAATATCAATTACCATTACGGTTACTCACCACCGCGTTGCATTATAAGCAAAAACCAGACGATCCGCGAGTGTGGATGGAACTATCGATCGAGGAACGCAAAATCTTGCAGCAAGCGTTGGGTATAGATTCAGTTGCGCCGCGCGATTGAAATCGCCGCTCATGATGCGTAGTCCGCCTACGCGGACTAATTTCCTAGTCCGCGTAGGCGGACTACGCAACACTAGCAACGACTTCTAGTCGTTGACAATTCCGAGATCTAACGATTAACCTTTACCCAGGGAACCCGACTCGCACTTTAACAATCGATCGAGAATTGCAATTTTTTGGGTATTCTTGCTAGTGCGAAGCTGCTGTTCGATCGCGATATTAGTTAGCTCCATTTTCAGTCGGGCTAGATAGGTAGATTTTAGTTCATCTTCCGTCACAGATCGATCGAGTCGATCGTAGTTATCCTGATAGCTTTTACTCCGATCGAAATTAAGCTGTTGAGCCAAAGATTGCACCACATAACGTTGTTCGGGGCGGGCGGTGGTTATCAATTGGGCGAGCGACTGCTTATCGAGCAGCTTCGCTGTGGCTGCTTCCGAAAGCTGAGATTGCAGCCAGGATTCAGAGGTGGAGATCGGTAAATCGGCAGCTTGTTCGTCAACTTTAGCAAAAGCATGGGCTTCTAGATAGGATACCCGCCCATCTTGGTTATAGTCAGCAGAGGCGACGCGCTGCCCGATGCGATTGGTGCCGCTCAAACCAGCAAAAAAGCTCGAACTATAGTCTCGATAATCGGCTTCATTGACTTCAGGAGTACAGCCCACTGACGGTAAATGCTTGGTGGTAGCAAAAAAACCACAGCGATGTCGTTCGGCTATTTTATCTTGCGGATCGCCATTTTGATAGACGATCGAGTTAGCAAACGCACCTGCATAACATTGCACCATCACAGTGACGACGGGCTTTGTGGGCGGCAACCGATCCAATAATGTCGCAAACTCCCGCACACTCAAGCTGTGCTCGTTCCACAGCAGCATCGCGTTGTTATCTTCGTCTTCTTTGTTGCGGGAACCGTGCCCGGTAAAGTAAAAAAACAGCGGGCGGCGATCTGATGCGGATGCAGTGGCGATCTGCTGGAACGATCGCTGTAAATTGTCAACTGTCGCCGCAGCTTTTAGATAGGGGATATTAGGTACTTTGAATCGTTCTACGCGATTTGTGTCTAAATAGCGTACCGTTTTGCGCCCATCGTTACCATTGGCAAATAAAATTGTCGCTTGGCTGGGATCGAAGCCCAATGTCTTCATCGTGCGTTGAAAATAAAGCACATTTTTTTCGATCGCAATTTCGTTATAAGATGGCGCGCCACCACCGCCCAAAACTAAAAAATCGGGTACGGTTGCCGATTCCGGGCTGGCAAGATTTTGACTAGCATTACTTGTCGATCCCAATGGCAAAGCAGACTGAAGATTGGCACCATTGAGTGACGGCACAGTGGCAATAGCTGCTGTTATTAAACTGCCGATCGACACGATCGGTAAAATCGATAAAAACCGCATTATTTTTAGCCATCACAAATTAGTTCCTATTGTACTCAGTATGTGAGAAAAGATCGCTCAGTAGTTTCCACATAAAATCCCTGAAATATAGCACTAGAAGCTGTCGATTCTCAAGTGGTGAGGCTACTGTGCCTGTCTTGTCTTGACGCACTGCTTGGTGCGCTGCCAAAGCGTGGGGCACTCGCACGGAGCGTTGCAGTATGAGCGGGAAACCCGCTCACACTGCGACAAGAGTGGCTGGGGTATTTAGCAGCACAGCTCAATCAAAAAACCATCGGCATTGCAGTCTCCCATCGATCGATTGCCATTGCGCCAGCAAGCGAGGATTTTTGTTTTTTTTATCGATGGAACTAACAGAACTAGAGCGGACTTTTTTTGGTTCGACAATTGCGAGTTTCATGGTATTTAATTTTAGGTCAGAGATAGTAAGTGAATGCGATTAAAACCAATTTATTAATTGAGATTGCCACCGCCAGTCGATCGAACGGTGCCGACGAGCGGATTGATGTGTTGGAAGTTGGTGGTTGCCAGTATTTCCCCGTTCGCGTAGCGGATGAAATCGCGCTGAGGTTCCCTCAGCGTGCGTTTCACCAAGCAGCGTCGGCTTTGCCGAATCGCTCAGAGCTACATTCGCATCATTTGGTTTTAGTTCTTCAGCAGCTATTGACAGCCGATGCGGAGCTGTAAAGAGGCTCCCACGAATACCGATCTTGGGTAGATCGATTCTCCCGATGGAGAGGCTACGCGCCAACGAATCAACATGAAGTTGGATGAGATCGAGAATGTTGGTGAATTTGATGTAAGAGTTAGCTTTCATGACTGAGACACCTCTTTTAGTAAGCAGTTGGTTAAAGTAGGTTGATTTGGGGTTGAAATACTCCGAGCAGTTGCCAAAATTTAGCGGGCTACTTTCACACTTATCTGGCTCGGGAGCTGGGTGTTATCGATGCTCCAAAGGGAGCGGTTTTGCCAACGGGTGAAATTTGGCGATCGCGAAAATTGAAGTGTGAGTTGGTGCGACCAAAGGGTTTAAGCTGTTCCATGTCTTTAGAATATGCGCCCTTAGCTAGTTTGACAGCCAGAAAAGATCGGAAAAGATCGGATAAATCGAAGGTAATTGTCAGATTATTCCGCTTAAAATTTAAGAAATAGATGATGGCAGGGTCTTAGCAAATGACAGCAGATGAAGCCTTAGCATTACTCGACCCACTGCTTCAGACTCAAAGTCTCCGCGATCTTCAAGAGCAAGTGTTTCGTCACGCTTGGGAAGGTCGCACCTATCCCAATATGGCCGAGCGCATTGGCTATGACACTGGCTATATCCGCGATATCGGCTGCGAACTGTGGCAACAATTGACTCAGGTATTGGGCGAACCAGTCACCAAAAATAATTTGCGCTCGGTAGTACGCCGCTGGAGCGAACGCACAGCGCGATGCACCGATCTTGTCGAAGTGTCGGCTGAACCGAATCGAATGTCAAAATTAGCGGTGCTAGAAGTTACCCCAGCTTCACCCCCAGATCGAGATTGCTATTGGGGCGAGCAGATCGATGTTTCTAGCGTCATTGGGCGCGAAACCGAACTCCAGCAGTTGGAAATGTGGCTGGATGACAATTCTGACGTTAATCCTCTTGAGCCACGTTGTCGGCTGATTTCGATCGTCGGGATGGGTGGTATGGGTAAAACATCGCTAGCAGCCCTCCTCACTCAAAAGTTAGCAGCCGAGCGAAAATTTGGTCGCATCTTCTGGCAATCCCTGCGCAATGCCCCACCGCTGGATAAAATTCTCGTTCAGCTCATTGCTTTTGTCTCCCGCCAACAACAAACCGAACCTGCGGATACTGTCGATGCTCAGATCTCGCAATTAATGGCATATTTACGCACTACTCGCTGTCTAATTGTCTTCGATAATTTTGAATCGATTCTCGCGCATGGTAGTTATCGCGACGGTTATGCTGGCTATAGCGAACTCCTGCGTCGGATCGCGACCGAACATCATGCTAGTTGTTTAATATTAACCAGTCGCGAAAAGCCCAAAACTTTAATTCATTTAGAAGGGGAATCTGGGGCAGTTCGCACTCTGGATTTACTTGGTTTGAGCGATTCTGATACTGAGAGGCTTTGCCAACGCCAAGTCCAAAAGATTGTCTTGCAGACAGGCTACGCCAACGGGACGGCTAATGGTTGTCATACAGCTAATGCCAGCGATTGGCAGCAGTTACATCAATCTTATGCTGGCAACCCGTTAGCGATTAAAATTGCGGCGACGACAATTCGGGATCTATTCGACGGTAGCGTGAGCGCGTTTTTAGAACAGGGGGTAATTCTCTGCAATGGAATTGAGGCTTTATTAAGTCAGCAATTCGAGCGATTGTCCGAAATCGAGCAACAAGTAATGTACTGGTTAGCGATCGGGCGCGAAGCTATATCGATCTCGCAACTATTAGCCGACTTCATTCCGAGCGGATATAGAACGCAAGTAATGAGTGCATTACGAGCGTTAGATCGGCAAAGTACGATCGAAAAAAGTTCGGGATGTTTTACCTTGCAACCCGTGGTAATGGAGTATGTCACTGCCGTATTTATCGATCGAATATGTGCAGAAATTACTACTTTAGATCTAGCAATTTTTAATAGCCATGCGTTGATGCAGGCTCAGGCTAAAGACTATGTACGCGAGAGCCAAGTGCGGATGATTTTAGTCCCGCTGGTCGAAAGACTCATGGGTAAATTGCGATCGAAACCAGAAATTAAGCAGCAACTCGATCGATTATTAGTTAAACTGCGAACTGAATTTGCTGGTACAAAAGGCTATGCAGGTGGCAATCTGATTAACCTGCTTCATCACTTGCAGATCGACTTGACTGGCTACGATTTTTCCGGTTTGTGTATTTGGCAAGCTTATGTACTCGGCATAAATTTACACGATACTAATTTTACGAACACCAATTGGATCTACTCAGTTTTTGCCGAAACATTCAGCAGTATTCATGCAGTTGCCCTTAGTCCAGACGGTTGCTATCTGGCTAGCGGCGATTTCAACGGCGATATTCGGTTGTGGGATACCCGCACGCATCAACTGCAATCAATTTTAAGCGGTCACACCAATTGGGCGCGATCGATGGCTTTTAGCCCCGATGGTCGAACGTTAGCCAGTGGCAGTTTTGACTGCACCGTGCGGCTTTGGAATGTCGAGACGGGTAAATGCTTGCAGATATTCACCGATCGTGCTCAGGCAGTCAATTCAGTGGCATTTAGTCCCGATGGCAACCTCTTAGTCAGTGGTTGCGATGACATTTTAGTCAGCGGTAGCGACGATTGGACGATCGGGATCTGGGATGTCAACACTGGTAAGTGCTTGCAGACATTCACCGACTATACCGAGGCAGTTTACTCATTGGCCTTCAGTCCCGACGGTCGAACCATTGTCAGCGGCGGTGTCGATGCAAACATTCGGCTGTGGAACGTTCGCGACGGACGATGCTTTAAAACAGTAGCAACTCATCAAGGCAGGATCTTTTCAGTGGCCTTGAGTCCTGATGGTTCGACTATCGCCAGTGGCGGTGACGATCGCACCGTCAAACTTTACGATGCCAGTACTGGCGAGTGTTTGAGAACTTATTTGGGGCACAGCGATCGAGTGCAGTCGGTAATCTTTACTCAAGATGGCCAAACGCTCATCAGCGGCGGCAAGGATCGAACCATCAAGCTTTGGGATCTTCGGACTGGAGATTGTATCAAGACACTAATCGGTCATGAGAATTGTATCTGGTCGCTCGCTGGCAATGCGGCTCATCAGATCGTAGCTAGTGGTAGTGAAGATCGCACGGTTAGGCTCTGGAGTCTGGATACTGGCAAGTGTCTGAGAGTTTTTCAGGGCTATGCAAATACGATCTATACGATGGATTTTGCCCCCCCATCTACCGCAGCACCCCTACCAGATAGTGCCGCTCCTGAAGCAATGCTAGCTACTGGATACTTTGGTGGAGCGATCCGACTCTGGAATTTCCAGGACGTTGGCGTAGCATCCCCTTCAGAGAATCGATCTACGAGTTTGAGCGGTCATAATAGCTCCATCAGAACGGTAGCCTTCAGTCCAGACGGCCAACTCCTCGCTAGTGGGGGTAGCGGTGACAACCCAATTATTAAACTTTGGTGCGTCCGGGACGGCCATTGCTGCCACATTTTAACCGGACATACCGATGGCCTGTGGTCGGTGGCATTTAGTCCCGACGGTCGAATCCTGGCTAGTAGTAGCTCAGATCATACAATTAGACTGTGGAGTACGCTTACGGGTGAGTGTCTTCAGGTTTTGACAGGACATACAGATTGGGTCACATCGGTAGCCTTCATTGGCTCACCACCGATGCTAGTAAGTGCGAGCCGTCGCACGCTCTCGTTTTGGAATATCCAGACGGGTCAATGTATCCAGACTTTGTTGGGGCCGCAGCAAGGGATTCTCTCGATCGCGGCAAACCCTGATGGCGATATTTTAGCAAGTGGTAGTATCGACTATACCGTGGCACTGTGGCACGTTAAAACTGGTGAATGTTTCCAAGTTTTATCCGGTCATCAAGCGTTTGTGCGCTCGGTGGCATTGAGCGCAGACGGTCGAATCCTGGCCAGTGGCAGCTACGACAGTACCGTGAGGCTCTGGGATGTGCAAAGCGGAGAATGTCTGAACATATTGCGGGGGCATCCGCATAGTGTGTTTGCAGTGGCTTTTGTGCCGCACTACAGCACAGATTTTGCCAATCGTCAGTTGCTAGCTAGTACTGGCACCGATGCCACCATTAGATTCTGGGATGTTGCCACGGGTGAATGCGTCAAAATCATTCGATCGCCGCGACCCTATGAAGGGATGAATATTCGGGGCATCCAAGGATTGACTGCTGCCCAGCAGGATAATTTAACGGCTTTAGGAGCCACGTTATAGAAGAATCCAGTGGCGATCTTTTAGGGGGAAACCTTGCTGGATTTAGACTAATGCCCCTAATAATTCCAAAGCCATTTTTTGAGCGGTAGTCAAACCCTTCGCTCCACTAATTTTCATTCCTTCATACAGTCGATCGAGTGTCAAAGTTTTCACACATACTCCAGTGCGGACATCCCAGATTTTTAGAGTTTCATCATAACTACCGCTGGCTAAGAGATAAGGTGTGGCGGGATTGGGACAAAAGGCGATCGATTCAACGCGATCGGTATGTCCGGTGAGGGTGGCAGTACAGATTCCGGTGCTAAGATCCCAGAGTTTAATCGTGCGATCGCTAGAACAACTCGCCAGGATCGGATTATGCTCCAAAGGAGAGGCTACGCCAACGGCATCGCCCCCAAACGCAACACTAGCTACTTGTTCGGTATGACCGGATAATGTCATCGAGCATTCTCCTGTGGCGACATTCCACACTTTCACAGTTCGATCTAAACTACCACTGGCGAGGAGTTGCCCATTGGGACTAAAAGATACCGAATTTAAACTAGCTTCATGTCCCGCCAATTGGCGATGTTCGCGGCTGTCTAGATCCAACAGATGGATCGTTCGATCTGCGCCGCAGATGGCGAGGAGATTTCCCTGTGGTTGGAATGAGAGCGACCAAATACCGCCGCCATAGATACCTGTAATCGCTACCACAGGCGGATTGCTATTCAAATCCCAGATACTGAGTTTGCCAGTGAAACTACCAGATGCTAACCAATTTTTGCCATGATGGTAGGCAACTGCGGTCATCATATTATCCCCTTCGGGGAGAGATCGATCGAGGATTCCAGTTTGAGGATTCCACAACTCGGTTGCAGGGGAATAACTAGCACAGGCGACTAGTTCGGGGGCTAACGGATCGGAATCTGGGGGGGAAATATAGACTAAAGACCAGACCCAAGTAATTGTCGCCCAGAAATCATGCACGCAGATAGCTCGTTCGACATCCCAAATGCGGGCGTTATAACCGCCACCACCAGCCGCAATCCTCGATCCGCTTCGATTCCAGCAAATCGGTCGAATCTCGCGTCCATAGCCCTGAATCGTCCGCAAACATTGTCCTGTAGACACTTGCCAGATTCTAATCGTCCGATCGAGACTGACACTGACGATCGTTTTTCCGTCGGCAATCCAATCTAACCCTGTCGCCCAGCCAGTATGCCCCGACAGGGTTTTAAGACAGGTTCCGGTGACTAAATCCCAAAGCTTCACGACTCGATCGGCTCCAGCACTAATTAGCTGCGTACCTTGAGGATTAATTTTAATTTGGATCGCTGGAGCGTGGTGTCCAGTGAGGGTAAGCAAACAATTTCCCGTAGCTGGATCCCAAATTTTAATCGTACTATCGTAGCTACCACTCGCCAGGGTTTTACCATCGGGACTAAAATGAATCGTCCCCAATTCATTCTGATGCGCCAATCTCGTCCACAAACATTCCCCCGTCTCAATTTGCCACAGTTTGAGGACACCATCCGTACCACCAGTTGCGAACTGGTTGCCATCTGGAGCGAGATCGATCGATTTAATCGCCATCGCATGTCCGCTAAAAGTCCGGACGCAAGTAGCTGTATTCAGATCCCACAATTTAGCCGTAAGATCGTCGCTACAACTGACTACTCACGGTTCGCTCATTTTGGAGAGAGGTAGTCAAATTGGGTTAAAGTTTGACAATGAGCAAGCCTGTAACCTTAA
>NZ_PVWO01000346.1 GCF_003003845.1 Chamaesiphon polymorphus CCALA 037
GGGTGGATGGGTGGATTGGTAAAAAAATAATTTTCTCTCCCCCTCTCCTTGTCCCCCTCTCTCCCAACTCCCAACTCACTTACCCACTGGGATGCCAGAGGCTTCGAGTTGCAGTTTCTTGTCTATATCAGTCAATTGTAGCGACACGCTCTTGACTTTATCGAGAGCATTTTTGGGAATTTTGAGTGTAACTTTGACTTCTTGTCCGTTAGCCGCCAAACTACTGGGTAGTCCAGAGGTAGTAGTATTAATCCCTTGAGATCGATCGTTAGTGACATTAATCGTCCCTTGCCCGAAGTTGACAGGTTGACTGCCATGATTGGAGAGGGTTAGTTCTAGCTTGAGATCGGTACCTTTAGGTGCGATCGAGTTAACACTCATCGTAATTCCTTGATCTTGCTTGACGATCGGGAGTTTGGCAATAGGCAGACCAGTTTTGGGGTCGTTTTTTACAGCTTTTTCAAACTCAGCCGCTCGTTTTTTAGCATCTTTTGCTTGCTGGGAGTCTTTGCTAGGATCGTCGATACCCATTTGTTTTTTGACGTTAGCGATCGCTTCTTTCTCGTCGATCAGTTCCAAGCCTTTGGTATTAATATTTTGTGGGATGCCACCTTTATTATTATTGGGGCGAATATCTGGTTGAGTGACGCCTTTGAGTGCTTCGTGTCCTGAAATAAAGCCGATCGTACCACTGATAATTCCGGCTGCCAGCATGAAAAATAGTAAAATGCTAGTCATTAATAAGGTGCGATCGCTTTTGAGACTTTTTTTCATATTTACCTTTCCAAGATCGCGCTCGGATCGCTATTGTCAACTAATGTTTATTAAATCTTATCGCAAGCGATTGCTTTTTCTAGTTAATATACTAGCAATCTTTCCACTCGGCTACCTTATCCGCTTTAGCCCTAGTTTACCCGAATCTATCCGCGATCCGGGTGGTAGTATTGCCTACCAAATCGTGTGGATATTATTGGTGTTATTTATCTATCCTGTGGCTCACCGTCGGCTGACGGCCATCTGTGTATGTGCGGGATCTTGCGCGCTCGAATTTCTCCAGCTCTACCAGCCACCTTGGCTCCAAGCAATCCGCGCCACCTTACCCGGACGGCTCATCCTCGGTACGACTTTCTTATGGTCGGATCTGCCAGTTTATTTTGTTGGTGCTTATCTTGGCTGGCTGTGGGTAAGTTGGTTAGATAAGTTAGCGAATAGGGAATAGTGGATAGTGGATAGTGGATAGTGGATAGACAGAAGTATAGTGGAACTGCGTTCTACCCATTACCCACTCATCCACTCATCCACCCATCCACTCATCCACTCATCCACCCATCCACTCATCCATCCATCCACTCGATCGCCCTAATATACTTAATGTGAGGACTTATCATTTTAGCTCCTAGCAGAGCCAGAATTATGCTTCAATAGTAGAATCGGCGGGAGTCTGCGATCTTCAACGAGTAAGAGTCGTCCATCATTTCTTAACCAGGTTAGAGTCACACCATGAGCTTAGATACCCATATTGAAGTCAATTCCGGAATTAGTACCAACCGTGGTTGGCCGGGATTAATTGAAAACTATCGAGCTTATCTACCCGTGAGTGCGACGACTCCTGTAGTCACGTTGCATGAAGGTAACACGCCTTTGATTCCCGTGCCCACGATCGCTGCCGAAATCGGTCGGGGTGTAAAAGTATATATTAAATATGACGGCCTCAATCCGACAGGTAGCTTCAAAGACCGAGGGATGACTATGGCTATTACCAAAGCCAAAGAAGCAGGTGCTAAGGCGGTAATTTGTGCCAGTACGGGCAATACTTCGGCGGCGGCAGCAGCTTATGCCGTGCGCGGTGGAATGCGCGCCTACGTATTGATTCCCGATGGCTATGTCGCGCTGGGTAAACTAGCTCAAGCCTTGCTCTACGGTGCTGAAGTGCTGGCAATTAAAGGGAACTTTGATGATGCGCTCGATATCGTGCGGCAGATGGCCGAAAATTACCCGATTACGCTGGTAAATTCCGTAAATCCCTATCGGCTCGAAGGTCAAAAAACAGCCGCATTCGAGCTAGTCGATGCTCTCGGTGACGCTCCAGACTGGTTGTGCATTCCAGTGGGAAATGGCGGTAATATTACGGCTTATTGGATGGGTTTCAATCAATATTACCAGCATGGTAAATCCCAAAAACTCCCGCAAATGATGGGTTTTCAAGCCGCAGGTGCCGCACCGTTAGTTAGTGGCATCCGCGTAAAAAGTCCCGAAACCCTCGCCACGGCAATCCGGATCGGCAATCCAGCCAACTGGGATAAAGCAGTAGCCGCTAAAAATGACAGTAATGGTGAATTTAACGCTGTTACGGATGATGAAATTATCGCTGCTTATCGGTGGTTGGGCAGCCGCGAAGGGATTTTCTGCGAGCCTGCAAGCGCGGCATCGGTGGCTGGATTGATCAAAGTCAAAGATCGCGTACCGAGCAATGCTACGGTAGTATGTGTCTTAACTGGTAACGGTCTCAAAGATCCCGATACGGCGATCGCCAATAAGATCAATCCTTTCCAACAGGGTATCGCTGCCAATATGGATGCTGTTGCTGCTGCCATGGGATTTTAAACTAATTGAGAATTGATAATTGAGAATTGATAATTGGGTTGTTAGAGTGGGGATTCAAACCTTGCCATAACAAAACAATCCACCTGAAAGGTGGGGAATTTAGCCTCTATTCTTTGTTAAATTTAAGAGTTAGCAAAAGGTAGGGGTAATTTCTTGTCGCAGTTGTATGGGCGGCAAACCTGCCTACACTTGAAACGATTAGCTGTTAGTACCAGATTTTTTCTATGCTCGATCTACATGTATCTTGGGATGAATACCATCAGTCGATCGAGTTATTAGCCAAGCAAATTTCTCAATCCCAATGGGAATTCGATCGCATTATTTGTCTGGCTAGAGGTGGCTTGCGAGTAGGCGATATTCTCTCGCGGATCTTTAAAAAACCACTCGCAATTTTGGCAGCTAGTTCTTATAGTGGCGATCGAGAACGCGGTAAATTATCGATCGCCAGTCAAGTTACCATGACTGATGCGCTCATGGGCAGTCGGGTACTATTAGTTGACGATCTGGTAGACTCTGGCGTTACGTTGCAACAGACAACAGTCTGGCTGCGAGATCTGTACCCAGAAATTGAGGAACTAAAAACGGCGGTGATTTGGTACAAAGCTTCTTCAACCTATATCCCCGACTATTACGTCAGTTATCTGGCGAGCAACCCCTGGATTCATCAACCATTCGAGAAATATGATAACTATAAGCGATCGATGCTGAATAAATCAGATCTCGACTAACTGCTGAGTATTCGCTGGATATCTTTGGTGAGAATAAAAAGATGCAGCGGATCTGTTGGCGATGCTATAAAACCAAAATGCTCGTAAAAAGCGCAAGCGGTATCATTTTTTGCATGAGCGGCTAAAGCGCGAATGCCGCCAATATCCGCAGCCTGAATCGTGCGCTGCATCGCATTTTTAAGTAGACCTGCACCAGCTCCTTTGCCTTGCCATGTCAAACTTACTGCCAGTCGCGCCAGTAGCATCAGTGGCACTGGATGACGTGCCAAACCTTTTTTGAGACGTTCTGGCGCATCATCAAATGATACTTCGCCGACCGCAAGTGTATAAAACCCGATAACACAGCCATCAGCCAAGCCAATATAGGTTTGAGAGGCGTTGGCTTGCTGGTTTACAAAAGCGAAGCGTGTCAGAAAACGATTGAGGGCATCTTCTCCACAGTCAAAATTTTCTACAGCATGATGTCGTGCCAGCTTTTCGATCGAGAATACCGTCATACATCTGTATTGCCATCAAAAATACTCGGTTCGGTTAGCAGCCGTTCCAAGCGTGGATGGCTGCGTGGGGGTGCATCGAGAGCGGCCATAAAAGCAGTCCATCGTTCGACATCCAGTCCAAAATACCGACGGTCAGCTAATGTTTCATCTGCTCGCGATAAAGCACTCTCCAGCACAAAATCGCTGACAGAACGGTTGGCAGCAGCAGCGGCATGGTAAAGTTTTTGCTTCGCATCTGACGATAATCGCAGATCGAGTTTTTCCGAACGGGTAGTGGATTTTGGCATATTTTTTTGTTGCCATTACCATTTCAAGATATCACAACTGCCAGACAATGTCATGACGCGATCGGGCAATCGATGTCGATCGCCTGAGAGCAGAATCGCGATTGTTACTGGAGCGGGATCTTTGGTGTTATTTTGACATTTAGATGATGAGAGATTTTAGCCGTTTTTGGTGCTTTCGACCGCAGAGCGCAATTGTCCGTGGTTTTGGGAGAGAATTGCTTCAGCTTTGGCGCGATCGACTTGCGTCCAGTGCATTAGTAGCGCGGCTTTTACCGAACGCCCGCTAGCTTCTAATAACTCTTTGGCGTCCTCCCGCTCTAATTGCGTTAAATCTTGAATCATTTGCAACGCCCGATCGAGTAACTTGGTATTGGTTACGGCTACATCAACCATCCGATTGCCATAGACCTTACCCAATTTGACCATCGTTCCGGTGGAGAGAATATTCAAAGCCATCTTCGTCACAGTGCCCGATTTTAGGCGCGTAGAACCAGATAAAATTTCGGGGCCTACAGGTAATCGAATATCGATATCGGCAATGCTGGCGACCTGATTTGCGGGCACACAGGCGATAAATACCGTCTTGGCACCGCGTTGTTTGGCAGCTTCGATCGCGCCATGAACGTAGGGTGTTGTCCCGCCTGCGGTAATACCTACTACCACGTCATGCTGGCCGATCTGATTGTCTGCCATTGCCTGGGCACCATCGCTAGCGATATCTTCCAAACCTTCGGAACTCTTAACTAATGCTCCCGCACCCCCCGCCAGAATGCCTTGCACTAATTCTGGTGGTGTGCAAAAAGTGGGGGGACACTCCGCTGCATCTAGTACGCCCAATCTGCCACTAGTCCCTGCGCCGATATAAAATAATCTGCCACCTTGACGGAGCGAGTCGGCAATGGTATCGATCGCGCTAGCTAATTCTACTCTCGCACCCGCGATCGCATTTAACGTATTCACATCTTCCTGGTTGAATAAATCTACCAGCTCTGGCGTGCTGAGTCGGTCTAGATTGGCACTATTGACATTTACCTGTTCTGTCAATAAATGCCCGCGTGTAGTCATATTTTCGCTTGTCATAGTTTCAATCCAATGATGGGCTAGCCTTATTCGCTGGTCGTGACTTACTTTACCTGAATCTCGATCCAATTCAAACTGGGCGGTGGAGATAAGGGAGCAGGGAGCGGGGGAGACTCAGGACAATAAATGCTAGCCTAATTTCCGCCGTCTAATAAGTAGCTGGACATAATTAAAGTGACAATGACGAAATCGCCATCACCCCGCCATCGCCTCCGGCTCTGGCTCCCCTCTCCCAAGCTTGGGAGAGGGGCTGGGGGTGAGGGCAAAAGGCTGGCTACTTAACAGGAATAGAAAGATATTTTAATTATTTCCAGATAACGCTATAGATAGCGTTTGCAATAATCGATGTCCCTAGAGCTAAGATTCGATCTGAGGTGAAGTCACAGCCAGCCAATTGGCGTATTTACTTATGATGTCATTAACTCATCACAGAATAGATGAACTATTAGTGTGGATATATTACGCTATCGCTAGTGCTCAAAAATAGTCAATATCCCTACATGCGATCGTTTGGATTTATTTCTAAAAATTTCGGTTTTTTGGAAAAAATTCGATTAGAATATGAATCCCTCCTCGCACTTGTAGATCGCCATGATCCAAACCAATTTAGATCGTGCCCATCACACTGAACTAGTTACAGCTAGTAATATCGATCGCGAATTAGTAAACCTAAACTTTAGATCTTTAAAGGGGAATTCTACTTACGATCGATTATTTATTTCTTCTCAAATTCCGCGTAATAATAGCGGACAAGTTATCCCCAGTTGGATGAAAAGGTACAACCACTGTGCGAAGGGTGGTTGGTGGTGTAATGGATTAGATCCATTAAATGATTGGCTGCCAATGGAATGGGGGACTTTCAAGCCCAATTCGCCTGCCAAAAACAGCGACAGCAAAATTATTAAATACGAACACCCACCCAGTATTTCGACACGATTGTTTTGTTTGCGCGTAACCAAAGAAATCTGGACGCAGACTGCTAATTTATTTAAGGTTAAACTACCTGTCAAAATTGAAGTAGATTCGCTCGGTGAGGCAATTGGATTTTGGCAGTGGGTTCTCGATCGACAGATCCCGATCGTTATCTGCGAGGGAGTCAAAAAAGCCGCTACCCTATTGACTTATGGCTATCCTGCGATCGCTTTGCCAGGGATTAATAGTGGTTATCGAGTCGTTCGCGATTTCCAGGGTAATACTATTGGTAGAAATCTGATTCCCGAACTGGCTATTTTCGCTAACCGCAAGCAAGAATTATCGATCTGTTTCGATTATGAAGTTATCCCCCGTAAAGCCAAATTA
>NZ_PVWO01000347.1 GCF_003003845.1 Chamaesiphon polymorphus CCALA 037
GACTTCGATCGATCGATTCAACTCCAACCCACATTCGCAGCGACATATTTGGCTCGTGGTATTTTAAAGTATGTAAAATTTAACAATAGTCGCGCTGCCTTAGTTGACGTCGAGCGAAGTATCCAACTCGATCCGCAAAATGCCAACTCTTATATCATCAGAGGGTTAATCTACGATTCGCTAGGCAATCGCGCCGCTGCGATCGCCAGCATTCGACAAAGTGCTAAACTTGCCAAACAACAAGGAAATCAAAAAATATATCAACAGGCCATAGATTTTCTCAAACAACGGGGGGCAACCGCTAATTGATAAAATTTAAGTAGCATAACTTTCAACACCAATTCCATGTCCAGATCTCGCGAACCTTTTATCAATCTTGTCTTTTATCATGCTTTCAAGCAGACACTGATAAATCCATTTTTTTATTTGTATCTCAAGGGCAAAGTAGAAGGTACAGAACATATCCCCAAAACGGGTGCATTTGTAGTGGTGTGCAATCATGGGAGTAATTTCGATCCACCCCTATTATCGGCGGCGATCTTGCGTCCCGTGGCATATATGGCTAAAGAAGAGCTATTTGACGTGCCAGTATTAAAACAAGCAATTAAGTTATATGGTGCTTATCCGGTCAAGCGCGGTGCTGTCGATCGCACTACAATTAAGACGGCATTAGCTTATCTCGAAGAAGGTTGGGGTGCGGGAATTTTTCTCTCGGGGACGCGCACGGCTGATGGTAAAGTAGTCAATCCACAACCGGGAGCGGCGTTGATTGCAGCGAAGGCTCAGGTACCCATCCTACCCGTGTGTCTGTGGGGAACGCATCTGATCGAGCAAAAGGGTAAAAAATATCCCCAAGCAACTCCAGTAACAATTAGGATCGATAAATTAATCGATCCGCCAACTTCAACCAAAAGATCGGAACTCGATCGAGTTACAGATATTTGTACTGTCAAAATTAATCAGTTGCACGATTTGGGTCGCTAGAAATCGCGACTAAATCCGATCCCCTCATCCAAAATTGTTATAATTATCCAGACAAAGATCGCCTACAATCGCACTCATGGAAAATTTACGCGAACAATTGACCGAACTACTAGATGAGGCTGAATTAGAGTGGCTCAAGCCACATATCCAAAAAGATGCAGTAATTTTGGTTAGTCCAGATCTCGATCTTTTAGATGTAGGTGTAGCGATCGCTAGCGATAATACTCAGTCCGTTCAACACTGGATCGGCGAGCAACTTTTGGTCAAACCATCTCCAGAAATCCTCGCTCGGTGGAATAGTAACCCCAGTCAAAAATTTCAAGCAATGATTATTCAGCCTTACGTGTTAGTAAAGGAGTAAGACCTATTTATGTAGCGAATGTAGAGGGCAGAAGGCAGAAGGTAGCTAATACCAAATCCGGTTTGAAAAGCTCCCCAACCTGTCGCCCTCACCCCCAGCCCCTCTCCCAATTTTGGGAGAGGGGAGCCAGAGCCGGAGGATCTGGCGGGGTGAGGGCAACAGTGGGTATCACTCGCAAAAGAAGTCTTTGTAAATCTGATTTGTGTAGTTGCTGCCTTCTTTTATTTACTAAACTGGCAGGTACTATAGATCTATTATCATCGCTTGATAGCAACGAGTGGTGATAAAATATGGATGGAAAATTTCGATAAAATTTGTTTGTAAAGTTCTAAAGAAACGCTCGATAATTTTGGGATCGTCTAAGTGGAACGGAAATTCTTGACTCGCTCCTTTAGAAAAATACCAATTAGTAATCATCTTTCCTTCAGTTTTCAACATTTTGTGGAAGTGAAGTAACTGCTGACTTGGCTCTGGTAAATGCTCCATGACATCGAAACAAGTAATCGTATCGAAGGTTTCGGTGGGATCTAATTCCATACAACAGGTAATTTTTGATTCCAAACCTAATTGCCGAACTCGATGCTGGACGAAGTTATAATTAATCGGATTGATGTCGCAATAAGTAACGTGAGTAACTGCGGGACATAATCCTAAAGCGATCGCGTGGGTACCGATTCCACCACCAAAATCTAGCACTCTTCCCTGCGCGCGATCGGCAATTAATTTTAGCGTATCGCCGATATAATCGGTACTAGAAAGATGCCAAGCTGCTAACTCAAATAAATAAGCTTCACCCACACGATCGCGATAAAATTCACTCGCATCTTCCCAATTAAAATCGCGGCGTCCGATTTCGGCTAAGTCCTCTACCGCAGTCGCAAATTTTAAGTCTAATCGCTCTGGCTCGATCTCCAAAAATTGCTGGAGATGTTGTTTTAAATTAAATGCGTCTTGCCAATAACCGTTCAAATACGGCACGATCGGAAATGTAGACATGTGCGAAGATTAATTGATAATTGATAATTGTCGATCGACAAAGATCGCGCGAATCCGGCTCTAATTATAACAGAGTAGGGTGTGTTTCTGCGCTAGCAAAACGCACCGCTTCTCATCCGATCGAGCCTGGATAGTATGTTACTCTCTCGCGATCGACGATCGACGATCGACTAATTAATGTGTTTTTTCTTTCTTAAGATCGGCTAATAACTGCTGCAATCGATCGAGATGTTGGGCTTCGGCTCCATATCGCCAAGCACTATAAGCTTGAGAGATTTCGGTAACTAAACTACCAATTGGATTCGGACGAGTATTGCCAACTACTCGGGCATATTCTAAAGGAGTTTGGGCGGGATGTTTGGAGATACCTCGATCGCGTAAATGAGCCAACATTTGTTGATAGACGCGTTCGACTGGCGATAACTTTTTCAACCATTGTCGATATCGCCATTTACTCAATTGTTGCCATCCTAGCCAACCACAGAATCCGATCGCAATTGCGATCGCACTACCGATAAATATACCCAACCAACCTTGGTTGAATAGACCGAAAAACCAAGCCATACCAACTATCAGCCAACCGATTGTTAACGACCAAATCATGGCGATCCAAGCAGTAACAGGGGAAGGCAACCAGCCAGCTACCCACTTCCACAGTTGTCCGAGCACGCTAAAAGTCTGTTCTTCATCGACACCTGGTGGGGTCAAGGGATGCCCTGGAATCGGATCGAAGGCAAACCAACCTAAATCGGGGAAATAAACTTCTGTGAGGGCGTGTGCGTCGGTATTGGATACTTCATAATATCCAGTAAATGGATTGAATTTACCAGAGTCAAATCCAACTATCAATCGTGCTGGAATCCCGATCGATCGCAACATCATGGTATAAGTCGTGACAAAATGATCGGCATAACCGCCAGGTTCGCAACTAGTCGATTTGCCCTCGCACCGAAACAGAAACCAGCTCGATAGATCTTCACCATCGGGAACGCGCTCTAGTCCTAGCGGATCTTGCGGGATGCGATAATTTTGCTTGAGATATTGAGCCAGATAGAGAGCTTTGGCGTAGTTTGATTTTAAAGGTTCGCTATTTTCGCTAACTTGTCGTTTCGGATAATCATCGACTAAATTTTGGGTATATTGTTGTAATTTAGGCGCAATTTTATCGGGAATTTGCAGATATCGCTCGACAATTTTTGGGTCGTAAGTAGTACTGGCTCCATCGAGTAATTGCCGATCGCGATATGGGACTTGCGAAACAACTGTATAAGTCAAACCTTTGTGTAAACCGACAGGAGAACGGAGACTTCCTTCGAGATCTATGGCAATTTCTGGAGTAGGGAAATAAATTTCATGAGCTACTGGCATTCCTGGAATAATATTGGGCAAATCTTCCAAAGCAGTATAACTTTGGATGACTCGCTTAACGGGCATTCTCGTCCGCCGATAATCGATCGTAAACTTATAGTCCCATGCAGGGCGACGGATTTTCCGCGTGCGATTGTTTTGGGAAATTTCCCAGCCTTGTCCGGTATAACGATCGAATGCCAATGCTTTCCAAAATCCGGCAGCTTGAGCGCGCACTCGCATGACAAGTTTGGGTTTCATTGCGCCCCGCAAATTTTGGTTTATTTGCGAGTTAAATCCATAATAAAAAGTTTCATCTAATTTGCCATCGCTATCGCCATCGCCATTACCGTTGTTGCCATCGATCTGCGACCCACCTTTACCCCCAGCTTTACCCTTGCGCTGATAGCCGGGATTCTGAATACCTTGGGGATCGAATTTGGTTTGTTCGTACTGAACTGGCGCGCTGACGGGGAGAGAACCCTGATAGCCAGGAAAGCGCGGCATGATTGCGAAAATAACTAAACCGATCGCGATGACAATTAATAATAATTGTCCCAATCTTTTCCACGGTAGCCCAATTTTGACAATCTGACTCGGACTAGAAATTTTCAGTGGCGGGAGATCGATCCGCGCGCGATAATCGAGAAATAATACCGGAATTGCGATCGTTAAAAATAATAGTAATAGCGGCGCAAAAGCCAAAGTTTGACTCAAAGTACCAGCAACGCAAATTAAGATTAACCCGATCGTAATTGAATAGCCCAAATCCTTGCGGCGCGGCAGATCGAAAGTATGAATCGTCTGCATCTGTACCAATAATTCTGCCAAAACTAGCCGCGTATCATTAATACTCCCAATTAGATTCGCGACAAAATAACCCAATGCACCCAACATCGCAAATGCTAGGCCAAATTTCATCCCGATATTGCGATCGTGACGATGATACCAACTCCAAGTAGCACCCGCAATACTCAGCGGAATCGCCCACAAACTCATCTGCGTTTCCGCAGCTACATCAGTGGCAATAATGCCGACTACTACCATCGCTTGCACCAGCACTCGCAACAATAGCGATTCCTCTGGTGCCGTTTTAGGCATCTTAGCCATTTGCTGCTGAATATTGGCAAAGATCGAAGTCGCGCGCGGATTTGAAGATAAGGACATATAAAATTATAAATGGCAACTAGCTAGTTCAAATAGTCACCGATCGCGGTTGAGTTCGGGTGATGGCGTTGGGATCTGAATAAGTTTAGGGTTCCCAGATTCTGGCTCGGTTGTTTCATAGTCACTTAATTCTGTTTCCCATGGAAATAGCGGCGGATGTTGCCGAATTTCTGCATCGAGCTGTTTTTGAATTAATGACGGTAATCGATCTTCCACGTTGGGCACTCACTCTCAATTTGATTTAGATATTTGGTTGACTTGGCAACCCCAGGTAATGCACTGTCACTGGTTAAATCTTCCTCTTAGTTTGAATATACACGACCGCTATCTTCATATCGGGACACTATTGAATCAGAACGATCTCTAAATTCGTCCGGTTTTCGTTAGGATAGTAGTGTTGTAGGGGTAGATGGGTAGATGGGTAGATGAGTGGATGGGTGGATGGGTAATGCTTGGATAGTACTGACAGCCTAATCCTGTCAATCGTTAAATCCCGATCGGATGGGTGAGAATTATGCTCGGATCTGTATCTGAGAGTAGTAACGTTAGAAATTGTTATTGGACGAGAGATTGGGCTTTTGAGCCATTTACTTTTTAAAAACCATTGCGATATGACTACGATCGTGACTGCTCAATCTACGCCAACATTGCCTGTCGATGCATTGCTCGGCTTGCACCATATCGCTCTGAATGTCGCAGACATGCAAGCCTCGCGTCACTTTTACGGCCAAATTTTGGGTTTGCACGAGCTGACGGGAACCGACATTCCATCGAGCCTGATTGAATTAGTCAAGCAGGGTCGAGTCGCAAATTTTCGGATTCCCGACGGTACCATTCTCGATTTGTTTGCCGAGCCAGATTTGTCGCCACCATCGCCCGATCCTACCGTGCAATTCACTCGTGTCAATCATCTAGCATTTGACATCGCGCCTGCTTTATTTGACTTAGCCGTGCGAGTTTTGCAATTCCATGGGGTCAAAATTGAGGGCGAACCCGTCACTCGATCGACAGGTCGCGGCATCTATTGTTACGATCCGGATGGTTTTATGGTGGAAATTCGCTGTGAAGCAGGGGAATAGGTTTTAGGTTTTAGGTTTTTGGTGGCGAAGCTTGTACGCTGGATCGATCGATCGGTGGTCTTTGCTCGATCGTCTTATGTTATTGAGGCTACGATCGCTACAATCCGAGCCGATGGCTTCTGTTTAATTATTTGTCGCGTGCCTTCTGCGGCGCACTTTTCTTCGCTGGGACTAGCGGCACATGGGGTTCCTCGTTTTTGTCCTCAGTCTAAAAAATTAGCTCTCGTTATGTCCGAGGCGCGGTGAGAAAGACATGTAGGGGATCTCACAGCGAATCGATCGGTAGAATAGAAGCATAATTCAGGATCTGTATTCTCGTTTTCAGCGGTTACCCCATGCAAAAATGATTTATATCTGAAAACTAACTTTAACGCCTAATACCAAATCCGTTTCACAAACCTTTTTTTGCGATCGAAAACCCAGGTGTCCCTCACCCCGCCAGCTCCTGCGGCTCTGGCTCCCCTCTGTCTTGACTGAAACGCACGCCGAGGAGACCTCGGCGCGATTTCAGTCGCTCCCAAGCTTGGGA
>NZ_PVWO01000029.1 GCF_003003845.1 Chamaesiphon polymorphus CCALA 037
TTGCTACTTACTTTCTATTCGTAGCTTATGCTCTTGTGAGCTTTTTTACCCACCTCCCCACTTTTCAAACATCCTCTAAGAGATTCGCTAGTCAAGCTAGTAGGGTGGGCACTGCCCACAGTACATTTATAGCCTTAGCCAAAGAATTTAAACTGCTCGATCGATAATGATTTCCTTAATTACTAGTTACTATTAAATTAATATTTTTTAACCGCAGAGCCGCAAAGAGCGCAGAGAAAGAAAAAGATCGAATAGCTGCTCATTTAGGCTCGCTATATACTGCAAACAAATCACTATCCCCTATCCCCTAAAAAGGAACCGCCCAAGACACGGTTAAGTGTCTCAGGCGGGATGTGGTGTGAGGAGTGAACGGAAACATCAGCTTCCGTCGATCTTAATTGTAACAGCACCACCAAAAATCGGGGAGGAGAATTTGGTTTAGATTAGGTAGATTTTGCCTGTATTTACAGGTAAATATTTATTACAGCTACAACATAAATTCTCATCGCTACAGATCGTCCCGATCCTCACCGAACAATTGCCAAAACCTACCTCAATGAGATCGGTTATTTGCCCATACCTAGCTGTTGAGCTTTCTGATAGACTTTACCTTCAGTTAAGAGCGATGGGGCGATAACAACCTCTACTTGTTGCATTTCCTTAATGGTTTTTGCGCCCAGAGTGCCCATGCTAGTTTGCAATGCGCCCTGGAGGTTGTGAGTACCATCGTCTAGTTTAGCTGGCCCTTTGAGAATCTGTTCTAACGAGCCAGTAGTACCGACTTTAATCCGCGTGCCTCTAGGTAGCACTGGGCTAGGAGTGGCCATCCCCCAGTGAAAACCGCGTCCGGGGGCTTCTGCCGCGCGTGCGAATGGCGAACCAATCATCACGCCATCGGCACCACAGGCGATACATTTACAAATATCGCCACCAGTAACCAATCCACCATCAGCAATCACAGGAATGTACTTACCCGTCTGCTTGAAAAACTCATCTCTGGCCGCTGCACAGTCCGCTACGGCAGTTGCTTGAGGTACGCCGACACCTAACACCCCACGCGAAGTACAAGCTGCTCCAGGGCCAATCCCGACGAGGACGGCGGCTGCGCCTGCTTGCATCAATTCGAGCGTGATATCGTAGGTGACGCAGTTGCCTAAAACTACAGGCATCGGCATTTCCGCACAGAATTTAGCCAAATTCAGCGGTTGAATACCATCTGGAGCCAAAAATTCTGTCGAGACGACAGTTGCTTGGATGAAGAACAGATCTGCACCTGCTTTAGCCACCGCATCGCCAAATCTGGCCGCACCCGCAGGGGTGGCACTTACCGCTGCAATCCCACCACCAGCTTTAATTTCTGCAATACGGCGTTCGATTAATTCTGGTTTGATGGGTTCGGCATAGAGTTCTTGCATCAGGGTCACGAAGCCATCATTCCCAACCGCCGCAATTCGATCGAGAATGGGATTGGGATCTTCATACCGAGTTTGAATCCCTTCTAAATTAAGTACGCCGAGCGCGCCGAGTTTTGACAACTCAACAGCCATGCGCACGTCAACTACTCCATCCATTGCGCTAGCAATAATCGGAATATCGCGCTTGACGCCACCAATTTGCCAGCTAGTATCTGCCAAACTGGGATCTAGTGTTTTGCCGCTAGGCACTAGGGCTATTTCATCAAAGCCGTATGCTCTCCGAGCTGTTTTCCCTTTCCCAATTTGAATATCCACGATCGCTCCGACCTTCTTCCAAAAAACGTCTTTAAGTAAGCCTAACAAATAGACTGCAACATTTGTTTACTTTTTTACAGTTTTTTCGGTAAATGTGAGTATACTCACAGATTACATTGGTTTAAATATACTAGTGCTTAGTTTGGATTCAGGGTATCCACAAGCGACGCATCGAACGGGAGGTTCCCTCCCGTTCGATGCGTCAAAACATTGGCACCCGCAGAGATGGCTGGTGTTGAGTTGCCCTTTGCATAATCCATTTGATATCTTTTTAAATCCTAGTGGTGGAGGGTGGGTTTTGTTTAAGATCGATCGGTAAAAGCGATATTAGCTAGCATAAACCCACCCCTACAGACCCAAAAAAACGACAGGATACCGTTATAAATCTAAACGAATTACTAAAGCCTAACCCCTAAAGCCTAACCCCTAACCCCTACCGAAACCGATTGGGATTGAGTTTTTTGGCATCGTTAGTTGACTGTTGGTTGGCTGTTGGCGAACGGAGTTGGGTAGCGGTACCGCCGTCTGCGGTCGATAAGAACGGACGCAAATCGATGCTGTCGCGACTTTGGACGGGTAGTGAAGTAGAATTATTACCGCCGAACGTGCCTAAAATATCGCCAAAGCCGCTATTACCACCATCGACAAAGGTACTTACGCCTGTAGTTCTTTGACCGTTATCGGCCATAGTTAAGTTCCGAAAAACTGAATCTCTAGTGGAGATGGCATCTCGTCCTTTAGGTACGGTAAAGACAATCCGACACTCACCATTGCGTTCGGTAGTCACGCAGACGGTATCATAGTTATTTTTGACTTCTGTCCGCAGTTCTCTAAGTCCATCGCGACGATATTCTTCCAATCTCCGCGAGATTTCGCTACACCGTTTGTTGGCATTCCAATTACTACCCATCGTGCTGGGAACTGCCCAAGGATAGCGATCGCCAGGACGATCGATCGGATAATAAGTGACGGTAGACTGGTTATTCACCGATTCACATCTGAAGCGAGTTTGATTTCCACCCGATGGCACGCTTGTCTTTGGCGTAGGGGGGCCGTATTGCGCACCCGCACTACTTGCTGTCAACACAGCACCTAATATGGCCCAGCTCCAAATTTTGAGGGATATTTTCATAGGTTTCGATCGCACTTTGAGGTGAGGATTAGCAGGTGTATCTAGTTAGATTAGGACAGTAGCTCGATCGAGAAAGTTCCACCCGACATGTTTCACGATCGCTATCCTAGAGTTCGCGTTTTTTGCCACTCTTAATGCTAATCTCTCTATCGATCGAATGAAGTCATCTTTTCCGTCCATATATCCCTCGATATCGGTTGGATATTGTCGGGCTAGTTGTTGTTTGAGTTCGCTATATTTCCTTGCATCTTCAGGATGAGAGCGTAGGTAATCTCGAAAGGCTAAGTGCCGTGCTATCTGAGCTGAGTTAGCTTCAAAGGTATGAATATGGTGCGTTCTAATTCCCTCACTATTATCCTTGCGAAAAAAACGACGCTCCGCAATGCCAAATTCGCCCATTGCGATATATCCTAATGATTCGATCGCTGGATTTCGATCGTTAACTTTATGAATATCTTCAACTTCAACTAGTATATCGATTATCGGTTTGGCATAAATAGTCTCAATTGAAGTGCTACCGATATGATGAATCGCGATCGCATTATTGCCAAATGCGATTTCTAGTTGTTGTGCTTCATCTGCAAATGCAGTTTGCCAATTGCGATCGTGGGGAACGACTTCTACTTTTCTCATTACGGTTTTAGAGAACCTCTAACCAAAATTTGATTAGACAATATTCTGAAATATCGCCATTTGTGTCGGCGATCCAACTTCACTATCGATATCCCCGATCGATCCAAATTCTACGCTATATTTATATCGATCGCAAACTGCTTGTGCCCAAGCTTGAAACTCGCTCCGCGTCCACTCAAACCGATGATCGGGATGACGTAACTTGCCTATGGGTAGATTTTCAAACTTGACATTATATTCGACATTTGGTGTCGTCACGATCGCCATTTTTGGTTGGGCAAATTCAAATAATACCCGCTCGAAAGCTTTCAATCGATCGAGTTCCATGTGTTCGATAACTTCGATGACTGTCGCGGCATCATAACCCGTAATTCTGGCGTCGCGATAGTTAAGAGAGCCTTGAATTAATTGCAGTCTGCCTTTTTGATGCGTAGGTAATTTGTCGAGGACTCGCTCTTGCGCAAATTCTAAAGATTTATAAGTGACATCCATTCCCAAAATTTCTTGGAAAGTTGGCTCTTTGAGTAATAATTTGAGCAGCTTTCCTTCACCGCATCCCAAATCGACAATCCGCTGCGCGCCATTTGCTTTGAGTGCGGCGACGACGGTTTCCATCCGCTGTTGATTGAGACTAATCGGCTTTTCGATGATTTCTTCGGAAGTTTCGAGATCTGGTGTTTCTTCGATTACTTCTTCAACGGCAATCTGCGCCAAAGCATCGCGAGTCAAGCCGCGCTGACGTTTGAGATATCTACTTGTAATTTCTTCTTTGAGCGGATGAGTACTCAACCAGCCTTCGCCATGACGGAGCAGCTTTTCAATCTCATCTTCGTTGACATAATAGTGCTTGTCATCATCCAACACCGGAATCATTACATGGAGATGACTGAGCAAATCGCAGAGCTTAATCGTATGACTCAGTTCCACATCGAAATAAGAACTATTCCCCCAATCAGGAAACGTTTCATCGAGTGCCAATCGGCGCACGCTCACTTTGTAACCTAGCGGCTCGAATAAGCCCCTTAGAAAGCCTTCTCGCCCCCGACTGGGTAACACGGGAATCTTGGCAACCAGGGGAATCGGTGTATCGGCGATATCCTGCTTTTGTTCGCACCTACCCGTCATCGCCGTGCGAAATACTTGAGAAATTGCCACACTTAAGAAAGATGATGCGGCATAAGGTCGATCGCTAACGTATGCTTCTAGTGTCTGTCTTTTGGCTCCAGCTTTACCTCTGGCGAGATCTACCGGATTGATATCCAATACCAATGCAGCAGTACATTTGGTATCGCTAGCTTCGGGATAAAAGACTCGCGCGGTACCAAACGAGAGATTGAATTCCTGACATTTGTCGGGATGTTTGAATAACAAATATCCCAAATCTGTAGCAGGTTGGTGAGTAGTAGAAATAGTGAGGAGCATTGCGATAATTATTGTCTGGCCGAGTCTACTTCTACTGTAGTCTCTAATCTGCTACAATAGCCGCTCTAACCGTTGGCGCATGGCTTCGAGATCGATTTCGTCTTCTTCCGATTGAGATTGCTTGCGCCCTTCTGGTTGCCAATCTGTCTCTTCAATATGCTGAGAAGGTGGCGTTACCAACATTTCCGCAGTCACCAGAATGCAGTCATAGTCAGAATCTTGACAAAATTCTTCGATTTCTTCAGGATCGATGCCTTCGACTGTCGGCTTGGGGAAATCTTCTGCTTCTAATTGATCGGCATAGCGCACTGCATCATCCTCTTGCTCGAACATGAGAATGACATTGCGATCGCCAACCTGAGTTGAATAGATCCCCTCGTTATCAGTTCGCGCATTAAATAATAAGACAAAAACACTCATGGAATTTGTGGTTTGTTATTTGTTACTTAGTCTACGACTATTCACTGAATAATCTCTAGCTTAACCCATCATAAGCTGGAAGTGGGTATCGGGGATCGCTACGCTCGATTCACCAGATCCAGCACCAATCGCGGTTAGATCGATCGAACATCTACAATGCCCTACCATAGTAAGCTGACGTGGTTGGCTGAGGGTTGTTTCGATCGCTCAACCATGCCCAAAGCTGATCGCCGATCGAAAAATGCCACCATTCGTCGGGATGACGCGCAAATCCCACATCAGTCATGATTTGACATAAGAGTTGGCGGTGGCGGTGATATTGTTGCTCCACTGGATCTTGACAGTTAGCAAAATATTCGGGACGCGATCGATCGGACATTTCATCGATCGGCGAACCCATATCTACTAGATTACCACGCTCATCGACGAGGGTAATATCGATCGCCGCTCCGGTGCTATGGGGTGGCGGTGTCTTGAGATCGAAGCTGGGAATCGCCCAAATCGTATAGACATCCTGCCAAATTTTCTCGATTTGTGCCTCAGAAAGTTGCGCTAAATCCAATTCTCGCTGCGCTACTGTCTGGGCGAAAGTATAATCCACCATATACTGCTGTACCTCCACCGGACGATAAGCATCAAAAATTTGGATTTGCCAACCGGGATGTATTTGCTGCAATCCGGCTTGGGCTTTAATTAATCGATCTAGTACCCCTTGTCGGAGATAATAAGGCGATCGACCTTGATAATCTGCCCCACATTTGATGTATGGATGCGGTGTTTCGATCGCGAATAATTCTAATGGAATTACGACTAATGGTTCGTGACATTCCTGGATGGGGACTTGGCGGTAAGGCTTCATGATTAGATTTGTAGATTGGGTAGAGCAGCTACTCACGCTCGGCGGGAAACTCGCCGTAAAAAGCGCGTCAAGACAAAGCGAAACCCAACATCAGCACAATTAATTGTATATGTTAGGTTTTTATATTTATGTCTTAATTTGGCATGGGTAATCTTGAGTATATTCAAAAATTATCGACAATGAAGATCGATCTCCTGCCATTGTTTGTAAGTTAGCTGGCAATGTCCGGCAAATGTAAATAAATCAGATATCCAGTTTTCATGATAAACAATTATTGTAGGGGCTTCGCCTCGATCGCGCTGCTGACAAACTAGCCATGCTCCAACATCTGCTTGACAAGAGACAGAAATCATGATTAAGTCTCCCATCCTAATTCGATCGTACTGCCAAAATGAGTCCTCGTCCGCATCTATTAACCGTTTGAAAAAAGGGAATGGGTTTCCCGAACTACTCACCTCAAAGTATCTGGCAATATCTGGGAAAGGAATAACTCGATCGACTGAGAATCGAACGAAGTTTTCTTTAAAGCTACAATTGATAAAAGTTTCGAGTACTTCTATGACTTTTACTAAAGCAATTCCCGATCGAGGTAACTCCTCTGGTTTATCGTTAAACCAAGTAAAAATTGAAAAATCTGGCTTATAGATAACCCAAAAAGTTTCTCCTAGCTGCTCTGATGTCGGACATGAGAAGGAACCTCTATAAATTTTACCTTTTACTGTTATTTCTGCTAATGAAGGCTGTTCGAGATCGTCTTCTGTATCTGAATCCCATGATTCACATTCGACAAAAGTCCCTATTCTCGCCCATAAAGGCCGTATCTGATTTAGATGGTTGTATGCTTCGTCACTAACTGATAAATCGATCTCTTTTATATATTTCAATCTCGATCTCTCTTGTCTCATTGGTGGATATTGGGTTTCGCTTCGCTCTACCCAACCTACTTATCCGAAATTTCGGGGACGGGATCGTAACCGCCGGGGTGGAAGGGATGACAGCGACAGATCCGCATGGTGGCTAGATAGCTACCGCGCAGTGCGCCAAAGCGATCGATCGCGTCGATTGCGTATTGCGAGCAAGTGGGAGTAAAGCGACAGCTAGGGGGAAATAGGGGGGAGATAAATCGTCGATAAATGCGGATCGATCGGATTAGGCTGTGTTTCATGACATGATTTAGAAAGCTAGTTAGCGTCAGTTCCGTTCGATCCCTTGTCAATTTTGTGCCAATGCAAATGATTTTCGCCGATTCCAATCTCTGGTTGCGGATTGCTACAGTACCAGTATATGTTGGCGCGATCGTGCTAACTGCCGAACTATTACATCGCTATACCGATACCGCACCCGAACAAGTTCGCAAAATAGTGCATATCGGTACGGGTAATGTAATTATACTGGCGTGGTTGCTAGATCTACCTGCTTGGGTGGGAATAACTTCGGGAATTTTAGCGGCGATAATTACCTTGATTTCTTATCGCTTACCTATTTTACCCGGTGTAAATAGTGTCGGACGCAAGAGTTTGGGGACATTTTTTTATGCTGTGAGTATTGGCATTGTCACAGCCGTATTTTGGAATTTGAATCTGCCTTACTTTGGCGTAATTGGCATTCTAATTATGGCTTGGGGTGACGGGTTGGCGGCAATTATCGGTCAAAGATTTGGCAAACATCCCTACACGATTTTCGGCAATACCAAAAGCTGGGAAGGAACGTTGACAATGCTAGTGGTGAGCTATGCGATCGTGTCTTTAGTATTACTAACCGTCAATGGTAATACTTGGCAAACCTGGGTAGTAGGAATTCCGGTGGCAATTGTGGCGACAGGTGTCGAATCGATCGCGCAATGGGGTTTGGATAATCTTACGGTACCGTTAAGTAGTGCGGGTTTGGCATTTTTAGTCGATCGATTTCTAGCTAGTTCTGCTCATTTATAGAACATCCGCAACAGGGACTAACACGATCTCCACCGCAAGACCGATCGATTCAGTCTAGCCGACAAGTCGATCGGTCGGGTACACTAGTAAAGGACTGCACCTGTATTAGGAGTAAATATGATTCAACGTCGTTCGCATTCCCATTTTGACTCGATCCAAATTGCCTATCGAGCCGAGGAACTGATTGGCGCAGCTTCTAATCGTTATAAAATTACCGTCCAAGTCGCAAATCGAGCCAAGAAGCGTCATCGCTATGAATCTGATAATATTGACGACCCTTCGATTAAACCTGTCATGCGCGCCATTATCGAGATGTCTGACGAACTAACTCAGCCAGAGATCCTGGGAGATTAGATCGATAATCTTATCTAAAATCTTAGGGGGCAATTCAATAGCTTGAATTGCCCCTTGTTTTTGGCTAATGGTTACTAACATCTGAGTTACAGCGAAGATCTTTACCCCACCCCAGCCCTCCCCTTATAAAGGGGAGGGAGCCGGAGTTGTCAATTACATGCAAAAAGTTCTCAAATCTGGTGCGGGATGGCGGATCGGTTGGCGTCCGCAAAGTGAATATCAAGGATTAGTCGGCGGCGACGACTGGGCATTTGAATTGACATCTGAAGAACTGACAGATTTTTGTCGCCTATTAGGGCAATTAGCCGCTAATATGCGATCGATGCAAGCCGAACTGATGGATGAGGAAAATATTGCCTGTGAAGCCGAGAGCGATTTAGTCTGGATGCAGGTAGAAGGCGTGCCAAGCAAATATACACTGCGACTGATTTTGAATACCGGGCGTAGTTGTGAGGGCAATTGGACTGCTGACGCCGTTCCCGATCTGATTGCGGCGGTTGACAGCTTGAAGTTTTTTTGATATTAATGCTACATCCACCTACCATCGGGAGCTAAATCGTGTCAGCAATAAATGGGGTGATGATGCAATACTTCCACTGGTATTTACCGCCAGATGGTAGCTTGTGGCAGCAGCTAGGAAGAGATGCCACAGAACTAGCCGCAGCCGGATTTACAGCTTTGTGGTTGCCGCCTGCGTATAAGGGTAGTAATGGCGGTTACGATGTTGGCTATGCCACTTACGATCTGTTCGATCTGGGCGAATTCGACCAAAAAGGCTCGATTAGAACTAAATATGGCACAAAGGCAGAGTATTTAGCTGCGATCGATCTCGCTCAAAGTGCTGGTATTCAAATCTATGGCGATATTGTTTTAAATCATCGGTTGGGTGCCGATGCTGTCGAGGAATTTGATGCCACACCCCTCGATCCCAATAATCGGAATCGATCGATCGATGCCCATCAAAAAATTCAAGGTTGGACGCATTTTACCTTCCCCGGTCGTAAAGGTAAATATTCGACCATGGAATGGCATTGGTGGCATTTTGACGCGATCGATTATAACGTTTACAATCAGCAGCAAAAAGCAGTTTACCTGATTAAAGATAAAGCTTTCGATCGCTATGTCGATCTAGAAAAAGGTAACTTTGACTACCTCATGGGCTGCGATCTAGATATGGATCATCCCGAAGTAGTGGGCGAGCTAAAATATTGGGGTGAATGGTATTTCGATACAGCCAAGCTCGATGGTTGGCGATTAGATGCTGTCAAACATATCGAGCCTCGATTCTTTTATGATTGGCTCAAGCATCTCAACAATTATGCCAAAAAGGATCTATTCACTGTTGGCGAATATTGGTCTTACGATCTCGATGCTCTAGAGTATTTTATCGACCAAACAGAAGGCAAAATTCACCTGTTTGATGCGCCCCTGCACAATAACTTTTATGTTGCCAGTCGTCAGGGCAGAAACTACGATCTGCGCCGAATCTTCGATGAAACTCTCGTCCGCTCCCATCCGACACTCGCAGTTACCTTTGTCGAAAATCACGATTCTCAACCGCTACAATCGCTCGAATCGGTCGTCGAAGGTTGGTTCAAACCACTAGCTTATGCTCTAATCCTGCTGCGCGAAGCTGGCTATCCTTGCGTATTTTATAGCGACTATTACGGGTCGAGCTATCGCGATCGCGGTCGCGATGGCAATGAGTATGATATCGTGCTGGCATCCCATCGCCCCATTCTCGATCGACTCCTGCACGCTCGTCGCGAATATGCTTATGGCATCCAACGCGATTATTTCGACCATCCCAATACAGTGGGTTGGACGCGATGGGGAGATCCGGATCATCCCGCCAGTATGGCTGTCCTTTTGGGTAATGGCAAGCCAGGGTCAAAATGGATGAATGTCGGCAAGCCAAATACGACCTATATCGATATGACAGAGTCGGTCGCGATTAAAATTCGGACTAATGCCGATGGCTGGGGCGAGTTTGTTTGTAATGGTGGTTCTGTTTCGGTTTGGATTCCAGCATCTATTTAGTGTGTTGGGCTTCGCTTTGCTCTACCCAAACTACATTCCCATCCCTATACCGAACGATCGTAGCCTATTATAAGACTATCTTATTCTAATGAACGGATATTTCAAAAGCAAATATAGCTATGTCAGCTCCAAAAACTTTTAAGCGATATTTTTATAATTGCTTGAACGGTCTAGTTTGGCTCTTACCATTAGTTCTCTTCTCATATTGTTCCTACGATTTTATTATCTCAGATCGCCGTACCGAACTGTCTAAGCAAGATATTCGCGATCGTCTTAGGCATTTAACTTCCAACTGTGTTGATGGAGGTATTAATCCAAAGGGAATCGCATATTCCGTTTCTCTGACCGATCGATATGGTGTTTGGTATGAGGTAGATATATCTGATGCTCAGATCGAATGTATGCAGCGCAAGAAGATATTTACGATCGAGCAAACAGCAATTCTATGTACTTTAAAAGAGCCATGCGATCGCCAACGACTCGCGCCACCTGAATGGTTTCAACCAAAAATAAGATCCGCATCTATTAAACGTTCAACAGGTGCAGATGCGACTGTTTGGAAACCAATGGTCGAAAAACACGGACGTTATTTCATTAGTTATCATTCGGGTTGAATGGGATCGAAATTTTCTAGCACCAAAGACATCTTGTGCAGGAGTGGATCTGAAAAACTCCCAGCCGATTCCCACCCTAATGCCGAACGATCGTAGACTAGATCTACACTCATCCCAACAGCTTCGATCGTGTCCAACTATCCCGACTACCTCCAAAAAATTCTTACCGCTGCCGTCTACGATGTCGCGATCGAATCGCCGCTAGAACGCGCCTCAATTCTCTCAGAACGCCTGCAAAATCAGATTTTGCTCAAACGGGAGGATATGCAACCCGTCTTCTCCTTTAAACTGCGGGGAGCCTATAACAAGATGGCCAAACTCAAGCCCGAACTCTTGGCGCGGGGGGTAATTGCGGCTTCGGCAGGAAATCACGCTCAAGGTGTTGCGTTAGGAGCCAAGCGGCTGGGGACGACGGCGACGATCGTTATGCCTGTCACGACGCCCCAAATGAAGGTAAATGCCGTTGCGGCTAGAGGTGCAGAGGTGATTTTATGGGGAGAGACGTATGATGATGCTTATGCTTATGCCTGTCATTTGGGTGAAGAACGCGGACTGACATTCATTCATCCTTTTGACGATCCCGACGTCATCGCGGGACAAGGGACGATCGGGATGGAGATTTTGCGTCAATATCAACAGCCGATTCATGCGATTTTTGTCGCCATCGGTGGCGGTGGTTTGATATCTGGAATTGCGGCTTATGTGAAGCGGCTGTATCCTGAAACCAAGATTATTGGCGTCGAGCCAGTCGATGCGGATGCGATGAGTCGATCGCTTGCAGCCGGAGCGCGAGTTAAACTCGATCGAGTGGGATTATTTGCCGATGGGGTGGCTGTTAAGGAGGTTGGCGTCGAAACTTTCCGCTTGTGTCAGCAATATGTAGATGAGGTCATGTTGGTCGATACCGATGATATCTGCGCGGCGATTAAGGATGTCTTCGAGGATACCCGATCGATTTTAGAGCCTGCTGGTGCGCTGGCGATCGCGGCTGCCAAGGCTTATATCGAGCGCGAGGGGATTCGGGATGAAACGCTGGTAGCCGTGGCTTGTGGGGCGAATATGAATTTCGATCGGTTGCGATTTGTCGCCGAACGTGCCGAAGTTGGCGAACGCCGCGAAGCAATTTTGGCTGTGACTATTCCCGAGGAACGGGGCAGTTTTCGTCGCTTTTGTACCTGCTTGGGGACGCACAATCTGACCGAATTTAACTATCGGATGGCAAATACCACCGAAGCCCATATTTTCGTCGGCGTCCAAGTCCAAGATCGCGCCGATACAGCCACGATCGTGGCTAAACTGGTGGCTGAGGGTTTTAAAACCCTAGATCTGACTGACGATGAAATGACCAAACTACACCTCCGACATCTCGTCGGCGGACGCTCGCCTGTCGCTCAAGACGAACTCCTATACCGCTTTGAGTTTCCCGAACGCACTGGCGCGCTGACCAAATTCCTCAATAGTATGAACCCCGACTGGAATATCAGTCTGTTTCACTATCGCAATCACGGTGCCGACTACGGACGGATTTTAATCGGCATCGAGGTACCACCAACAGATATGGTAGCTTGGTACGAATTTCTCGATCGCACACCATATCGCTACTGGGACGAACGCACCAATCCGGCTTATCAATTGTTTTTGAGTTAGTGGGGAGTTGGGAGCGGGGAGTTGGGAGTTGAGAGAACAGAGATAATTGGATTGCAAAAAACGCATACATAATAACTCGGCGTTGCTAGATTAGGGTATGATTTTGGATCTGTTCCCAAAAACTGATACCTTTAACTCCCAACTCCCAACTCCCAACTCCAAACCCCCTCACAAACAATTTCATACTTCGAGCCAGCAACGCCAAAAACTCAACCTACGGGGTTGTCTGATAGATCCGATCGAGTCTTGCTGGGATTGGTTTTAGTCGGTAGGGTTACGGTAAATATACTCCCTAGATTCAGCTTGCTCTCCACTTGAATACTGCCATGATGTGCTTCCACGATCGCGCGGGCAATTGCTAAACCCAATCCCGTGCCACCTGTATCGCGCGAACGATCTGCTTGCACTCGATAAAAGCGATCGAAAATATGCAATAAATCTTCAGGAGCAATGCCGATTCCATTATCTCGTACCGCGATAATTGCATGACGATCTACCAATTCTAATTGAATTGAAACCACCCCATCAGTAGAGGTATATTGAATGGCATTAGTAATTAAATTAGAGATCGCCCGATATAATCTGTCGCTATCACCGATCGTATAAAGTGATTGACTAACTAAGATTTCTAACCGGAGATCGATCGAATTTGCCATCGCCAACGGAGCCAATTCTTCTTCCAAATCGCTAACTAAATCGTTGAGACAGCAAGGTTGCTCGCGGAGGGGTAATTGTTTGGCTTCCAATCGCGATAGCCACAGCAAATCCTCAGCCAGATAACTAAGATGGCGAACTTGTCGCTGGGCAATTTCTAAATTATTGCGAGTTTCCGACGCAACGATTTCGGCATCCAAAGCACTGTCTACGGCTATTCTCGTCACAGCTAAAGGCGTTCTCAGTTCGTGGGCGGCATCGACGGTAAATTGTTGAATTTGCTGGTAGGAATGATAGATTGGCCGCATTGCCAAACCAGATAACCACCAACTAGCTCCGCCAATTACTAACATTGCTAGTGGCGTCCCCAAAAGCAGAATCAAATGCAGACTATGCATATAGTCATCTAAGCGATGGAAAGATTGGGCAACTTGAAGATAACCCCAGTCGCGATTGTCGATCGTTTTAAGTGGGAGTGTATGAGTATAATAGCGGTCGCCCCGATCGTCAGTAATAGTTTTCCAATTCATGGTTGGAAGATCGTTAATCAGCTTGTGTTTATTTGGCCCTAAAGTTGCGATCGCTCGACCTGTTACGTTCAACAATCTCAAAGAGTATCCTTGTTCTTGGATCAACTCAGAAATTCGGGATTGAGATTTAACCGATCCACATTCTTTATCTACTAAACACAATTCAGGGAGAAAATTTATCGCGGCTGGAGCGACTATTTCTGGTTGTTGTAAAACAGATTCTAAGGTATCATGAACGGCTCCTGCTAAAGTATTTAATTCTCGCTCGACTATTCGCGTGAAGGCTCGAATCATGACGAAATGAATCGCAGAGCCACATAACAATGTAATTACACCAATTACCAGTGCATAAGTGAGAGTTAGTTGAATGCGGGTACGATTGAACAGTCGATTCTGATGCATGTTTTCAGTGGGTATTCGATCTGTAAATTAATTGAGAATTAGGTTATTGAGATGGGGATTTAGATCGCCCCTAGCAAAGATCCAGCTAAATGGTGGGGGATCTACACCTCTGGTCGGTCTGGGTTAGAACGCAGGCGTACTACGAGCCGATATTCTATACTAGAGTACCTAATGAGATAAATTTCATCTGAATTTCATCTTGGTTATTTATAGTTGTTATAGAGCCAAGAGTTAAAGTAATGCAACAAATATTACAACTCGTAGATTCTCTTCGGTGTCTTTACTACTGTCTTAAAGATGGGCAATTGTGTAAGCAAATCGTTGTGCTCGTTCGGTAGCGGCTGTTTTCTAATAGCCGATCTATGTTTAATCTAGATTGAAATATACGAAAGCACGAGAAATATTTTATACATCAATCTAGTATTATTCAAATTTTAAAATTATATTTTAAGTTAACTATGAACGTAATTATTATCCTGGAACATCGCTTCTCGCGGACGCCCGACGGCAGAGTATGGACGCAGACAACTTTTCCTTATTCCTTCTGGTTGCGGTACCTTAAGGTATTCGATCGGGTGACTGTAGTCGCTCGCGTTTTAGATGTACCTAGCGTAGCTGAAGACTGGCAACTTGCGGATGGGGAAATGGTTTCATTCGCCGCAGTACCAAACTATCTCGGCCCCTCACAGTATCTTCGCAAAATATTTCAAGTCAAACAAGCCGTCCAAAATGCCTTGGGCGAGAGTGATGCCGTAATTATTCGCGCTCCATCCCCGCTGTCTGGTTCGATGCTACCGCTGTTGCTGCGCAACAATCGTCCGTTTGCAGTGGAAGTTGTCGCAGATCCTTATGATGTGTTTGCACCTGGTTCGATCGATCATCCGTTGCGTGCATTCTTTCGGTGGTCATTTACCCGCAAATTGCAGCATGTTTGTGCCAAAGCAATTGCAGCAATGTACGTGACCAAATTTGCACTTCAGCAACGGTATCCTTGCCCAAATTTGTCGGCTGGGATATCGGATGTGGTCTTACCAGAGCAGAGCATAGTTGCGGCTCCACGTCCGTTAGCGCAGAAGTTAGATGTGGCGAAATTGGTATTCATCGGTACGATGTCTCAGTTATATAAAGCTCCAGATGTTTTAATTAAAGCAGTTGCTGTCTGTGCCAAAGAAGGACTAAATATCCAACTGCAAATGCTGGGTGATGGTCAATATCGGGGACAACTAGAAGAATTAGCCAAAGCTGAAAATGTCAGCGATCGCGTCAGTTTTTTGGGACAATTGGCTTCTGGATCTGCGGTGCAACAACAGCTAGATGAGGCTGACTTATTTGTATTGCCATCTCACCAAGAAGGCTTGCCCAGAGCCATGGTAGAAGCAATGGCGCGTGCGTTACCTTGTGTGGGTACCACTGTTGGGGGTGTACCGGAGTTATTGCCTCCAGAAGATCTGGTAGCACCTGGAGATGTGGAAGCACTCGCACGGAAAATTCAAGAAATTGTCACCAATCCCGATCGGATGGCACAGATGTCGGCTCGGAATCTCGAAACAGCCAGAGAATACCGCGATGAAGTGTTGCAAGATCGGCGGACTGATTTCTACCGCCAGGTGCGATCGCAGACGGAAGTATGGTTATCGGCTCAAAATGAGCCATTGCTAAATTCAGTATCGATCCGCTCTGAATTTGGCCATTGACGCTCTCGATCGCATTTTGCGCCTGTTTTAATCATTCTATTGCTTGGTATAAACTCAACAATAGAGGGTACCCTCAGAGCTACTCCAACCCCTTAACCTGGTAACTTACTCCGCCATTCAGACATCGCAGCTTGAGTGGTACTGTAGTTGGTAGCATCTTTTGGTACCATTTTGGCTGTATCGATCGCGAGTTGCCAATACTGCTTATCGGCATAACCTTTGGCAATTTGATAGATTTCCTGCGACCATTGCTCGATCGACTGTTGGATCTCCGCTGCCGCTGCTGGCGTCGTCGGTGGGATCTTGCGTGCGGCTAAGATCGCCTGATAGCGAGAAGTTGCATCTCCTGGCTTGACAAATAGTCGAGCTTGTGATAGGTCGTTAGACCCGCTCCCGGCTGTGGGTGTCTGGGAACCATTACCGTTGCCTGCAACAGAGGTGACGAGCTGTGGCTCGCGATCGCCTGCTGTCGATTGGTTGAATGCATATATCCCGCCACCTGCGCCCACCAGCAGTGTCAACAACAAGCTAATTTTGGCCCAGTGAGGTACTTCCTTCGCTTTGGGTGACGAATCTTCGCGTTTGACGATCGCGCCAGTGCCGATCGTAGCTGGCGAGACCAGTGTTACCATCGGAGTCGGTGGTGTATATGGGGCATAGCTATCATCCCGATCTAACGCAGCGGGCACTGGCGGAGTATAGACTACTTCGGGGATGGTAGCTGAGATCGACGATTGGGTAGTCGTCGAAAAAACTGGTCGATAGCTAGAGACCCCATTCGGGATAATCGCCATCGGCGTCTGTAAAGGCTTCCAATGATGTTCGCTCAATTCGGCCAATCGAGTGGTCAAATAGGTATCGATCGTCTCTAAATTGAGATCGGGGTGATAATTGAGCGTCTCTAGCAAAGCCGTAGTAAATAGTCCGTGCCCCAGTCCTGCATCTTCATGCGAAAATTCATGACTTTGGCAAGATAAAAAAGTGGGAATTTGATATTCTTGAGCGAGTTGGGCGGTAGCTTGTCCGATGCCGCCGCCCACGGATAGGTGTTGGGCGTGATTGGCATCGAGGAACACCAACGCATTGACGCCAATATCGCGAAACTGCTGGTAAAGTTGGCGGATCGAGATACAAGTGTTAGCCAGATCGTCGGTTTTGCCATCGATCGGGATCAGATAATCTTCATCTCCAAAACTGACGCCACAGCCGCTAAAAAAGAACCATAACAAGTCGCCATGATGGAGCTTATCCCAAGACCACTGTTTCAGCCAGCGGTTGATATTCTCGCGATTGGGGTAGGTAGATTTTGTCCCCGATTGAGCCGAAGTATCGGTCAAGAGCAAACATTGCTGCGAATCCCAGCCAGCAGCATCGATAAAAAACTGTTCGATCGCGACAGCATCCGCCACTCCATAGCTTAATGTCGGTAAGAACTGGTATCGATTAATCCCGATTGAAATACACGTCTGGTTTGCCATTTAAAGTTCGATAATTAATAGACTAAACTGTTGTGCACTCTAGTTGAATCTGCCATTTTTTCTAACCGTGAGGCAGTTGGGGTCTGACATCCTGGATAAATATTAGCACTGAAAGCCTATTTATCGGAACTTCAGACAATGTGTAGGAGATTACCCATCATAAAAGTAGCATTTTACTAATATTACCTCAACAATCGGCAACATCAAAATTCTCACACTGAATATTAGCTGGGGATGGCGATCGCGACCTAATTTTTTGGACTTTCCTGCGGTATTGACTCTGGTGGTTGTCCCAGCGCGGTAACATCTAATAAAAAGATCGATGGTCGATCGGCCAACTCCAGCGACATCGCACTGACGCAGTGAATATTTCGATACTGTAGATAAATCGCGGGTAGGGGTTGAAATGCTGAGATTTGAATCGATTGGATGCTTGGTGGCGAATCGATCGGCAGTCCGATGAGCCGCTCTGGTGCGGGCTGAAGAATTAATAAATATTTAACCTCAGCCATTGAGGTAGGTGCTACCGCAGTAGCTTGTTTGGGTCGATCGATGGGCAGAATCTGCTGCGCCTTGCCAAAGATCTGGTGTCCGACATCGATAACTACTAGCTCTCGACCTTGATAAGCAATCAAACTCACCCCCGTACCTTGAGGATCGCCATAGAGCCTGTGTCCGAGCCGTTCCCCAGCAGCATCGAGTGTTATCGCTTTGTGAACGCGATCGAGCGGGATGGCAAAAGTCTCCCCCTCTAGCTTAAACGTAATCAGGCGTTGGGTTGCCTCTGTTTGTCGAGCTGCCAATCGCCGCGATCGCAACGGAGAATAAATAGCCATAAGTATTCGATATCGATATTACTAGTTAGTGTTCCACTTTTGCCCGCCAAAGTTGCTATGCGGGTGAAGGTTAGAGGTTAGTGAATAGTGAATAGTGGATAGTGAATAGTGAATTTTTGGACGCTTGCGTCCCCATTCACTTGTTGCTAAAGCTCCTTGAAGCATCCACCCATCTACTCATCCGCCCATCTACTCATCTACCCATCCACTATCCACTATCCACTATCCACTATCCACTATCCAAACCAATCTTATTTCCAAATGTCGTTTTTTCGATCTAAGTGGGGAAATATAAGGAGGACATAACATGACTAACTGTCAATTCTCTCTCCCGCAGAGGCTGTGCCAAAGAACACATCGATTGTCGATCTTGCTGTGCATTTGTTAATTAAGTCCACTAAGCTATGAGTTTGAGCCATGAACCAGGGTTCTAGCAGCGTTGCTGATACCGAAAGAACACTAAACCCCATTAAGTTATTAGAACAGTTAGCTACTTCCCAGGCTAAAGGTTGTTTGCGCATTACTGCCAATGACATTGTTTGGTTACTTTATTTTTACGAAGGTAAGCTATTTTATGCTAATCACTCCCTCGAACCGATCGAGCGTCTCGAACAGCACCTGCGGCGAATCAGCCCAGTTATCTTAGCAAATCAGGTTTATACAGATTTGCGAGAGCAGTTGAAAGAGGCAAACTTGGAGGCAACATATCCCAGTTTGGATTACCAAGCAATTCGGTGGTTGATCGCTCAAGGCCATATTAGCGAGCAAACTGCGGGGACATTAGTCAAAAGCATTACCAAAGAAGTACTTCAGCCCTATCTGCTGATAACCTCAGGTACTAGCGAATTGTTAGCACGAGATACTGCCTTTCCGATCTGGTGGAGTGGCAATTTCTTATTTGTAACTAAGGAATGTCAAACTGAACTACAGGCTTGGCAGGCATTGCAACCAGCAATTCTGTCGCCTTATCAACGTCCCTATCTGATGAATGTCGAGCATCCATTGCTAACGCCAGATGTCAAGGTTAAGTTGAGTAAAATCCTGATTGGGTTTAGCTTTCGGCAGTTATCCTTATTGCTCAAGCAAGATGAACTGACAGTTGCCAATAATCTCCATCGACTGATCAATAATCGGATTGTCGGTTTGCGTTCGCCACAGCCACCATTCGAGCGATTGCATCAACTTTATACCGCTGGGATGGAAAGCGATCGCTTTAATGAAAAAGATCAGTCGATCACCGCCACACTCGCGGCTGTCGATTCTAGTACTGGAGCTGGAGCTACGTCTCTAAGTACGGGCGAATTGATCGAACAAGCTACTTATAAGATTGCTTGTGTAGACGATAGTCCGACAATTTTACGCGAAATCAATCGCTTTTTAGATGGCGATAGTTTCAAGGTGTTTCCGATCGTCGATTCGGGGACTGCTTTGATGAAGATTATCCGGATCAATCCAGACATCATTTTATTAGATGTTGGGATGCCCACGATCGATGGTTATAAATTGTGCTCGATGTTGCGGAAACATCCAGCATTTAAAAAGACCCCGATCGTCATGGTAACGGGAAATACGGGCATCATCGATCGAGCTAAAGCCAAAATGGCAGGGTCTACCGATTACATGACTAAACCATTTACCCAAGCAGGCTTAATCGAAATGGTATCTCGGCATCTCATGGCAGAGCATCAGTAGTTTAGTCGATCGTCGATAGTAGATCGTTGAACTTGCCATTGCTTGTGTTCTGGATGTTTTATCCTAATTTAGTTCGTTTAGATAGATACATCGACTAGAGACTTGGGATATGACTTAGTAACTAAGTCATGGGAATAATAAATGTATAACAGACTACATATTTAAGGAAGATAGAGCAAGATGGTTAAGGTTTTAGTTGTTGAAGATACGCCTTCGGAAATGCAATTGATGACGCTATATCTCAAAAATAATGGTTATCAAGTTGTTTCTACAGATAATGCCAAAGATGGCTTGAGTATGGTTGACACAGAGAAGCCCGATGTCGTGATCACCGATGTGGTGATGGAAGGCATGAATGGTTTTGAATTTTGTCGTACCTTGAAAAAAAATCCCGATACCGAAAGTATCCCGGTGATTGCTTGTACTTCGCGCAATCAAGATTTAGATAAATTGTGGGGTAAAAAACAAGGTGTAGATGTCTATGTGACTAAGCCTTATTCTCAGGAAGACATTATTAAAGCTGTTAAGTCTGTTTCTAATTGAATTAGTGGATAGTGAATAGTGAATAGTGGATAGTCAAAAACTGAATGTGGAAGATTAAATTTATACTTTCTTCCGATCGATTGACGATTAATTTCAATTTGTCGAATTTAAACAAACATTCAGAATTATCCCGATCCTTCAACCCTATTCACTATCCACTATCCACTATTCACTATTCACTACCTTATGAGTTTCAGCACCACATCACCAACGAAAAGATCGACTAGAACGACTGGCGAGATGTTCTTGCGATTTCAACTGGACAAACAGACTTGTGCTGTCGTGCCAATGCTCCAAACCCAAGAAGCGATCGTTTTACCTGCGGGACGAGTTTCGGTCATTCCCAATCTCCCATCTTGCGTACTGGGTTTATTCAATCGCCGGAGTAACTTGTTGTGGTTGGTAGATCTGCCAGAAATTTTGGGACTAGAACCGATCGATAGGTACGTTCATAGTTATGATGTCGCCTTACTCAAAGTCGGACAAACACCTTTAGCTGTCGCAGTTCGATCGATCCAAGGAGTCGTGAGATTCAACCAAGAAGAAATTCGATCGCCCATCGGCAGTTTCAATCCTGCGTTTACGCCCTATCTCAGCGGCTGGATCTTGCAAGAGCAAGAGTTGGTACTAGTACTAGATCCAGAAGCAATTATCAATGCCAAAGTGTTCGGACAGAAGGGGTACTAATCGATCGCCAATTTCCAGAAAAAATCAAACCCACGCTAGATTTTAAATCGTAGCGATTAGTAAATATTAAAACATCGCCAAATTACTAACTAATAGCCGTCGCTATATATTAGGCATTTTCCACTTATATTAAATTACATAATTTACCTATGAATCAGTACAACGAACCCGCTCAGATCGCTACTAATGACCGAGGTAATACAGTCATGAATTCAACAAGATCTACTTCTAGCTGGAATAAACTGAGTCTCAAAACGAAAGTAACCCTAATTGCCACGCTCTTAGGATTGGCACCACTGGCGGCAATTGGTACGCTCAGCTTCGTTCAAATTAACAATGCACTCAAAGAGCAAACAGCTCAAGATCAACAAACTCGCGCCCAAGCAGTTGCCGATAAACTCAATCGCTTTATCTTCGAGCGGAATGGCGACGTAGAAGTGTTAGCAGGACAGCCAATTTTTGCCGATCCTAAACTATCTGCTACTACTTCATTAGAGTCTAAGCAGAGGTTATTAGACCAATATGTCGCCAGCTATCAGGTCTACGATAGTATTATTGTCTTCGATGTCAAAGGCGATCCGCTCGTGCAAAGCAAGGGTAAACCAGCCTACAATCACCGCGATCGTAAATATTTTCAAGAAGTCCTCAAAACAGGCAAAACTGTCATTTCCGATCCAGAAATGTCTAAAAGTCTCGGTAAAATGGTCGTACATTTTGCCGCACCAATTAAAGATACTACGACAGGTCAACTTATCGGTGTGATGCGGACGAGAACGCCAATCGATCGATTGCAAGTCCCGATCGGATCTTTTGCAACTAAAAATCAGGATTTTCATATTCTCGATCGTCAAACTAATCAAATATTTATCAGTTCTAATGGTGACTATGCGGGTAAACCAGAAGATGCCGATATCACTGCGGCACGGGAGAAAGGCACATTAGTCAGACATACCAAAGCCGCATCAGCTAAAGCTACTGGCGACGATCGGGGCGAGTCTCAAGCTCACGTCGAACTCATTAGTGCTGCGCCCTTTGAGAAAATTGAGGGCATGAAACAATTACCCTGGGTAGCTGTAGTGGCGATCGATGAAGAGGCAGCATACAGTACCCTCAGCGGACTGCTCCTGACAATTCTCTCTGGAGCAGGTTTGACAGCCTTATTTACAGTCGCCTTATCGACCTTAATTGCCAATCGCGCCACTCAACCGATCGTGGATGCCGCTAAAGTGGTCGAAAAAATCGGTCAAGGTGATTTTAACACGCGAGTCCAAGTTGCCAGCGAAGATGAGATCGGTAAATTGGGTGGCAACATTAACTTAATGGCTGGGCAAATTCAAGGACTATTGCTCGCTCAGTCCGAACAAACCAGACGCACGGAATTATATGCCGAAATTTCCCGCGCGCGGACGACCGAAGATTTAGAATCACCACTATCTCAAGTACTGATTGAAGCTCGCGAAATCATTAAAGCCGATCGTCTCGTTGTCTATCGGTTTATGGCCGACAATCGTGGCTATATTGCGGGTGAGTCCTTTGGTGCGGGTGGTAGCAGTGCGATCTCCGAACAAGTCAACGACCCTTGTATTCCCGAAGAGTTACTTGCCGCCTACGCAAAAGGCCGGATTTTGGCTAATGATAACGTCACCGATAGCAACTACCATCCCGACCACAAACGCTTATTAGCGCGGCTGAATATTAAAGCTAACCTGATCGTCCCGATCGTCCAAAATGGTAACCTGTTAGGATTGCTGATCGCGCACCATTGTCAACAAACTCATGCTTGGCAGGAGTGGGAGAGCATTTATCTAACTAAATTTGCCGAACAAGTTGGGATTTCCCTCAGTGGCTTTACGATCTCCGAGCGCGGCCAACTCGAAACCGCCAGACAAAGAGACAAAGCCGTGCGCGAACAGTTACTAGCAACTATTTCTCGCGCTCAAACCACTCAAGAAATGTCTACCCCTCTAGCCTATATCCTCGAAGACGGTCGGGCAAAACTCAAGGCGGACAGAATGGTTGTCTATCGCTTTTTCCCCGATCGGAGCGGCCATATTGTTGGAGAAGCCATCTTACCAGGATTTGTTAGTGCCCTAGACGATCGGATCGAAGATGCTTGCATTCCCCAAGAGTTGATGACAGCCTACACTCAAGGGCGAACGGTGGCGACTAACGATACGATGGCCACTAACTATCATCCCGACCACAAGCAACTATTGACAAGACTTCAAGTCAAGTCAAATCTGGTCGTGCCGATCCTCCAAGGCAATAACTTACTCGGACTGCTCGTCGTTCATCATTGCGCCAATACCCACCAGTGGCAAGAATGGGAAACCGATTATCTGGGCGAGTTCTCCCTCCCGATCGCGGCCAGTTTGGGCGGTTATGCGGCTACCGAGCGGAGTCAGTACGAAGCCGAACAATCTCGCCAACGTGCCGAAACAGCGAAGAAAGAAAACGAAGCTCGTCAGAAAGAATTGCTGCGGTTGCTGATGGAAATTGAAGGCGCGTCTGAAGGAGACTTGACGGTGAGATCGGAAATTAGCGACGGGGAAATCGCAATCGTCGGTGACTTCTTTAACTCGATTATCGAAAGTCTGCGCGACATTGTAACCAAGGTAAAAGAAGCTGCCGGACAAGTAAATGGCTCGGTTGGTGAAAACGAATCGGAAGTAAGATTGCTA
>NZ_PVWO01000348.1 GCF_003003845.1 Chamaesiphon polymorphus CCALA 037
TGAACTTTCCAGTTGAGATTTATACTTGCCTTGGGCCACAATCTGATGACCCTCCCTGAAAATGAGCGAACCGTAAGGAGGTAATGGCAAGTTCGATAAATTTGGCTTGACACAATATTTGTGAATATTCTTCGACAATCTGTTTGGCTTCAGGAAGTTTACCGATGCGATACTTTGTCGCAATTTCCCAGGCAGAAACGCTACTGACTAGAATATGATGAGCGGGATTCTGAAGGATATCTCGGCATTCGGCGTTAAGTTTGGGATCGTTAAATAGCCACCACAGCAGGATATGGGTATCGATGAGATAGCTTACTCCCATTGCTGGAGTTCCTCTTCTGGTAGTGGCTCAAAAAAAGCATCTCCTAGTTTTCCTGTTAGTAATCCAGGAGTGCGTGGCTGTATCTGTTCTTGCCCTAAACCAAGACGAAAATAGTGAATCAGATCGTAAATTTCTGCGAGTTTATCTTCGGGAATGTTTTGCAGTTCTTGGTATATTTTTTGAATTAGCATAGATTAAATTTTCCTGGTAATTGATGTTTGAGTAGAGCGTTATTGTTGAGCTTGTCAATAAAATTATTTATACATTAATTGAGATTTTACCCAAGACAAAATCCTAAGTAGTTGTATCCAAGATTTTAACCTACCCCAATGCAGAGCAATTAGAGTAATCTTTGTTTTCTTTTGAACTTGCTTTTTTGTTAGCCCCAATTTACTCCATTCATATTTTTGCTCACTAATAAATCCTTTCCATTCTTCCTCTATCCCCGCTTCAAGTAATTTAATAATGATAAAGCCTCTCCATTCTTCATCCATTCCTATTTCAAGCAGTTTAAAAAAATGACTTGATACGGAGATACTAAATGACAAAGACATAAATGATGTTATCGGAATATCAAATGATATGTTCCTTAAAAAAGATATTGCTTTGTAATCAAACAATGCAATAGCTCTCGATCTTAACAATGATATATTCCTTTCCAAATTTGCCAATGACATATTTTCAAATGACAAATCATCAAATAAAGGAATAAATGTCTCGAATTCCTTCCTAAATGCTGCAATAAGATCGTCAATAAAAGCCATGTTCTTAGTTCTTGTTTTTTACGTGTTCACAAATATTGGACTTAATGACAATTGTTGACGATATTGTTGTGTTGCTGTCAATGCTTGCTCACCATCAGCAGAAATTGCATAGTAACGTCTTCTTGCACCACCGGATTCTTCGCCTAAAGCTTCTTCTCCCCACCGAGCGGTAACTAAACCTTGTTGCTCCATCCGTTTGAGCGCGGGATACAAACTACCTACACCAATTTCTCTGCGATTGGTTTCTTTATTAGCCTTGTTAATTCGATTAAGAATATCTAACCCGTAGACACCTTGAGCATGTCCCCAGATTACGGTCAAGATATCTTCTTCTGTAGCGGATAGGATTATTACCCCTCCGTCTTGTTTCTTTGCCATATTATTTACTTTGCTTTGCTAGCTGATACACCGACTGAATTGGCTTTTTGAGCAGAATGAGAATCGAGTGCATTTTGCCCAAACCAGACAAATACTGATGCAACCACCGCAATACCGATTCCTCGCAGCCATACATCTCTCGACTCTAACTGCTGTTTCATGTGCTCGATCTCTTTCTCTAGCACCGCGATCTTGGTTTGGAGACTACTAACGTCTTTTCCTAGTATATCTATTTCTTGCACGATATGTACCTGTTAACCAACTATACTATCTTAGCATGATTATTGCATGACTATTATACTTTTGCAATAGTATCTTCAACAACTATTCTACTTTCTAGCCAAAATCATGCAAACCCATCTGCCGCAAGGAAACGCTCTCTCTGCGACCTCTGCGTCTCTGCGGTTAAAATAATGTGATGATTACTTGCTTCGCTCAAATACCGCCCTGAACTATAAGTTCGGGCTAATAGCAAAAGTTCATTGAAATGAACTCTCGGAGAATCATGCAGTCCTCTTTAGAGGACTTTGGCTATTAGCCCCGAATTCATTTTTACTAGAACAAGAAATAACGCTGTGCCATCGGCAATATAGTTGCAGGCTCGCACGTTAGTAACTCCCCATCGGCTCTCACCTCATAAGTTTCAGGATTGACTTCGATCCGAGGTAACGCATCATTTAACTTCATATCTCGCTTGCTAACTTGACGAGTTCCCGATACTGCTAGCACCTGTTTTTGCAACTGTAATTGTCGTGCTAGATCCCGTTCCATTGCCGCTTGAGATAGAAATGTAAAAGCTGTATTAGTTCTCGCGCCGCCATAACTGCCAAACATCGGGCGCATGTGGATGGGTTGGGGCGTGGGAATACTGGCATTGGCATCGCCCATCTGTGCCCAGGCAATCAGCCCGCCTTTGATAACTGTTTCTGGTTTGATGCCAAAAAATGCGGGTTTCCACAAACATAAATCGGCAATTTTACCAGACTCGATCGAACCGACATAATTACTAATCCCGTGCGTAATTGCTGGGTTGATTGTATATTTAGCAATATAGCGTTTCGCACGTAAATTATCGGCTGGTTGACTATCTTGAGGTAAACCACCGCGTTGAATTTTCATTTTGTGGGCGGTTTGCCATGTCCTGATGATTGTTTCGCCAATTCTACCCATCGCTTGGGAGTCGGAAGAAATCATACTAAATGCGCCCAAATCGTGGAGAATATCTTCAGCCGCGATCGTTTCGCGGCGAATTCTCGACTCAGCAAAGGCGACATCTTCGGGAATACTGGGACTGAGATGATGGCACACCATCAACATATCCAAATGTTCGTCCAGGGTATTGAGCGTGTAGGGACGGGTGGGATTTGTTGAAGAGGGTAAGACATTGGCTTCGCCACAGACGCGGATGATATCTGGTGCGTGTCCGCCGCCCGCGCCTTCGGTATGATAGGTGTGAATCGTCCTACCTTTAAAAGCACCGATGGTGGTTTCGACAAATCCAGCTTCGTTGAGAGTATCGGTGTGAATTGCCACTTGGACATCGTACTCATCTGCGACGCTCAGACAAGTATCGATCGTGGCGGGAGTAGTGCCCCAGTCTTCATGCAATTTTAACCCGATCGCGCCTGCTTGCACTTGCTCGACTAAACCTTGCGGTTGAGAGCTATTTCCCTTGCCCAACAAGCCGATATTCATCGGAAAAGCATCCGCTGCCTGCAACATCCGGTACATATTCCAGACGCCAGGAGTACAGGTGGTAGCATGAGTTCCGGCTGCTGGCCCCGTACCGCCGCCAATCATGGTCGTAATTCCTGCCGCGATCGCGACTTCAATCTGTTGAGGGCAGATAAAATGAATGTGGGTATCAATACCCCCCGCAGTCAAAATAGCACCCTCGCCAGCGATAATTTCGGTGCCTGGGCCGATAATAATATCGACATTATCTTGAATGTAAGGATTTCCGGCTTTACCGACTTTGTAAATCTTGCCGTCTTTAATTCCGACATCGGCTTTGACAATCCCCCACCAATCGAGAATCACCGCATTGGTAATCACTAAATCCACGGCACCATCGGCATTAGAGATCGGCGATTGTCCCATCCCATCCCGAATGACCTTCCCGCCGCCAAATTTAACTTCATCCCCATAAGTTGTAAAATCACGCTCGATTTCGATGAATAATTCGGTATCGGCAAGGCGGACGCGATCGCCTGTAGTCGGCCCGTAGGTTTGAGCGTAGGCGCGGCGATCCATTCTATAACTCATAATTTAACCAGGGGATTACATACAGGTAACGATCGGGATTTTACTCGAAAAGGAGCTACGAGCATACTGGTGTTAACACTATGACACTTGCTTCGATCGCGATTTGGATGTAGTTTTGCGCGGACGCGATTTTTTGGGTGCGACTGTCTCAACCTGTGCGGGAGCTATTTCTGGCTCTGTGGCTGTTGCAAGTGGGGTCGTCTGTGTGGGGAGAACGGGATCTGGGGCTTTAACTTCTGCTAGTTCGTTTTGTGGTGCGGGAAGGACTAGCTCTGGTACTTTAACTTCTTCAAGTTTTACTTGTTGCGCGGGAAGGACTAGCTCTGGTGCTTTAACTTCCGCAAGTTTTGCCTGTTGTGCGGTAAGGACTGGATCTGGTGTTTTAATTTCTTCGAGTTTGACTTGTTGTGCGGGAATAAATGGAAATTTATGTTGGTAATTTGAAGCTACAGCTAATACTACGCCCAAAACTAAATAAACGGGAAGGGGTAAATCGATCGCTTGAATCGATTGATATAATTGGGCGATCGCTAACAGAATAAAGAAGATCGCAATCCAAAATTGAGCCATATAGTTAGAATTTGGGGTAACTGAAATATGCGTATTGCTGCCTGTGATACTCGATCGTCAATAGTGAATAAGTGAATAGTGGATAGCTCGATGGAGAGCTGTTGTCTATTTTTTAGTGTGGGAAGAAAGTATTTGGTAGCGATCGTCGATCGGTGAGGTAGACCGTATCCGAACTAATCTTAATTGTCAAGGGTGGAAAAACGGACATAACCTAGTGACAAAAAGAAAGAGTCTATCTATAAAAATATCGTATTTATGACATTCATGAATTTTGGACAAAGGTGATAAGCTGTTATGCGACGAGTTAGGAAACCTTAACTTTGGCAATTGTCGAAATAACCCCCGATTTCTCTAGTTTAACAACTGTCGATCGACTCTTAGAGTTGCTCGGCGATCGACCGGACGGCATCACAATTAAGGAATTATCCGATATCTTGAACCGTCCGATCTCCATGCTCCAAATTTGTCTGAAAATTGCGATCGCTAGCCGAAAAGTAGCTGTCAAACAGCGCGAATTTGGCGGTCAATTCGCAAAAGTGTATGTTTTAAAAACAGCCACAACTAAGCCGCAGCGTCAGTTTCGGATCGCCGCCGATCCTAGTTATAGTAGCGTAACACCGATGCACTTGCGGGAAGTAGCTGGATTGACAAAAGTACAACTAGCGATCGAATTGGGCTTGAGTGTCAGAACGATTAATGACTGGGAGCAAAAACGCTCTCAGCCGCGATTGGTTCCTTCTCAGCTCAAACAGATGATGTCCGTGTATCAATGTACGCTTGACGAACTAATTGCGGCATTTGAGTAGGTATTAAATAATACCTTGCCACCCGATTCCGCTTGTAATTTAATTATTGGCGGCCCCAATGTATAAGTATCCCGCTCGACAATCGCACCGATTTCGAGTGGGAATTTTTGTTGTTTGATGCTGTCTAAAAATTGGACGTAGGTAGCCAATTGTCCGTCGCCGATCTGAGGTCGATCTTCTAAAATTCCTGCCCGTCTGGCTCGTAGTTGAGCCGTGACAATTAAAATATTTAATTGCTGGCGAATTTGGTCTTCATTCATCTTTGTCGGATCGATACTAACTTCAGCAATTTGCTCGTTACGCGCGAATAATTTCCGATCGGGAGTAGCATCGATAAAGACCTGAATATTGCGATTCTCATTCTGAGAGGCTGCGCCAACGCCGACGACATGATTACCTAGCGAAAAAATCCGCACCACATAATTGCGACGTCCGACTAGTTGTTTTTTGAGTTGAGTAATTCGCTCGGGCGCAATTTCGAGAATTTTTTGCTGGCGGTCGCTCGTGTCGGGATGAGTGGCTTGCAAGGCGTTGAGATTGGCTTGAGTGACTAACCGCTCGATTTGCTCGGCCACAGTTTCGATACTGTTTCCTTTGATAATAGTACTGGCGAGAACTTGATTGCGAAGAATGCCGACATTTCCTTTCCGAATCTTCTGATACTCTTGTTCGATATTATTAACTTCTCGTTCGAGCGAAGCCAATCCTTGCTGATTGATTTTAATTTGCAACTCGATTTTTTTCAGTTGTCGATCTCTGAGCTTTAATTCCATCGTCCGAGTTTGAAATTCTCGTTCTAGCTGCTGATGCTGCTTATCCTTTTCTTTGAGCTGTGCTTGGCGCACGGCGAGTTTGGCATCGAGCTGCTCGATTTGAGTTTTGAGATTGAATAGCTCTGTTTGCTGGACTTGAAGTTGGGCTTCGAGATTGGTCGATCGAGCCAGCCGTTGTTCGAGATTTTGGCTTAATTTCTTAGCATTATTTTCGTAATCTTGCAAGCTTCTAATTTGACTGATGAGGTTGGGGTTGGGAGTGGTTCGCTCTAGTTGCTGTTGCAGTTGAGATTTCTGTTTATTATTGACCGCAATTTGTTGTTTTAGCGGTACGATCTCGCCTTCTATATCTTTAACTTGTTGTTTGAGTTCTAAAACTTGTTCGGAAATTACTCGCTGTTGCGCTTTAAAGTCGCGGCGTTGGCGCGCGATTTCTGTAACTTCTCGCACTAGCTCGTTACGCTGTCTCTTATACACATC
>NZ_PVWO01000349.1 GCF_003003845.1 Chamaesiphon polymorphus CCALA 037
CCCTAGAGGATGTGTGCCATCCTCACAAAACGGCACTATTAGTCTATGACATGCAAATTGGCATTGCCAAACAACTGCCCCATGGCGATGAATTTATCGAGCGAGTTAAAACAGTAGTCGATCGCGCGCGATCGCAGCAAATGCGGGTATTCTTCTCTCGTCACACTACGTTACCCAAAGAAATAGCAGGAGTCGCTCAACTAAAAGGTGCGATGGCATTACAGCGAGTCAGCACCATTTCCGAAGTTCAGCCTAATTTTCTGCCTAATTCTCATGCTTGGGAGATCGTGCCAGAACTATCGCCGCAACCGTCTGAAGTTGCCTTCGATAAATTGATGATGTCGGCATTTGCCGGATCTTATCTCGATCTAGCCTTACGGGATGCCCGGATTGAAGCGATCGCGATTGTCGGCGCGGTACTAGAATTTGGGATCGAACCGACGGTGCGTCATGCGGCAGATTTGGGCTACATCCCAGTTTTAATTCAAGATGCCTGCTATTCCCTCTCCGAGCAAAATCGATCGAGAGTGTTATCGAGTCTTCAGTCTGTGGGTTTAACGACAGATATCGATACCTTTAATGCTACCCTCGATCGAGTCTAACGAACTTTATGTCTAGGCCGCTCCAAACTGAATATTAAATAGCAGTTTGGGTCGGTCGCACAATTGGGCTATGAATACATTCGATCGATCTGAAGATCCGCCTGTAACAATCGAGGTAATACAACAGGTCAAACCCGATCGTGAAGCCGAATTTGAATTGGTTTTGCACGACTTATTAACAGCAGCTCAAAGCTTTGAAGGGCATTTGGGTGTTAATGTTTTCCATCCAGACGATCGCGCGCACCCAGAATATCGAATTGTGTTCAAATTCGATCGGTTGAGTAATTTACAAAGCTGGGAAAACTCACCACTCCGGCGGCGACTGCTAGAACGAACTCACAGCCTGACGATCGGTGCGGGTAAGTATCAAAGACTGACGGGTTTGGAAACATGGTTTACCTTACCATCTGGGGGCGCGATCGTCCCGCCGCCCCGCTACAAAATGGTTATTATCACTTGGTTAGTAATTTTTCCATTAATCAATATCATTCCACCTTTCTTAAATAACTTACTCGCACCATTACCAGTCTTATTGCGCAGTGCGATCGGGGCAATTTTAATGGTTTCATTAATGACTTACATTGTGATGCCCAGAATGACTAAATTATTTGCTAAGTGGCTCTATCCAAAATCTCTCTAGAAGATCTTTATGACAATTCTGATTACTGGTGCAACTGGAAATATTGGTGGAGAAGCGATTCGCCATTTATTAGATCGCCAAGTACCGCTCCGTGGCTTGGTACGCGATGCCGCCAAAGCTAGCTATCTTGCCGATCGCGGTGTCGATTTAGCAGTAGGCGATCTATCTCAACCCGAAACTCTAAATGCTGCCTTAAAAGACATTAAAACGGCTTTTTTAGTATTACCAAATTTGCCGAATCAAGTTGAATTAGAATGCGGTTTTATCGATGCTGCCAAACAATCGGGTGTGAAACAGATTGTCAAACTATCGGTAATGGGTGCGGGAGAATTACCCAGCACATTTCAACAATGGCACCATCAAATCGAGCAGCATTTAGAACGCTCTGGAATGGCATGGACGCACCTCCGTCCGAATATGTTTATGCAAAATGTACGCTGGCTCGCCCAAACCATCGCCCAGACAGGGAATATTTATAACGCTGTCGGCGATACACCGATCTCTCATGTCGATGCTCGCGATGTGGCTGCGGTAGCGGCAATCTGTCTGACAGAACCCGGACACGATCGCCAAAGTTACGTCCTGACAGGGCCAGCAGCAATTACATTTGAAACGATCGCCGAATTATTCGGTCGCGCATTGGATCGATCGATCTCTTATGTAAATCTTCCGGCTGCCGATCTCAAAGCAGCGCGATTAGCAGGTGGAGAACCCGAATGGTATTTAGATGCCGAGCTAGAACTGTTTGCTTGTTGGCAGCAAGGAGCGGGAACGAGTGTCACTGACTGGATTCCCAAAATATTAAATCGATCGGCAACACCCTATGCCGAATTTGCAAGCGATTACGCCCAAACTCATCGCCAAGACTTTTTTGCATAGATCGCGATCGATACCGTGCGCTCTTGTTTGGATCTACCCCAGAAAATATTCTTCTTGTCGATCTACGCAGATTAATTCAGGTTCGGCAATACATTCAAGAGTAGCGGATACAAGATATTGCCCGATAAATAAGTAAGACACCACGCGAGATCGCGTGATGTCCGATTTTTCTTCCCACATTATTAAGGTACCCAGCTTTTTACCGATAATTGATATCGATCGCGATAATTGTCCCAATAATTTGTAAGTTATTTAATTGAGGATATCTATTTGCTAGCTCTGTTAACTGCTGGCGATGCCACACTTCCATCTGGGCATAAGGTAGCTCGTTTTGGGTCAATAACTATCTCGTTAAAGAGAATTAACAGTACAACTATGTCCGTCGAGCGTCTTTGTCAGAGCGTTACCGCTGTTTGGAGATGTGTGTCTGTGGATCGAATCTGGTGCTGTTTTGCTTGGGAGTTAGGATAATGAGATTGTCACCCAGACCGAGAAAAATGAAATATATTATTTTTAAGCTAACATTAATTCAAATAGCACCAATCTTGGTAATCCCCGCGATTCTGTTTCAGAGCGGATTTGTCAAGGCATCCGAGCCACAGCAATCGTCACAAACAACTGTAGATCGAAGTACATATAAATATCAATATGCCGATGGGGCTGGTAATGTATATACGATCGATCTTGAATCGATCGAGTATCGTCCGATTACTAGAGCGGAGAGTTCCAGCGGAACCTATGACGGCGGCGCACCCAAAACTGTCAAGATAACCGCTCGACAATATCGAGAGGTGGCCGCTATGCTCGATCGAGCACTAGATCTCAAATCGATTCATGTTGGTAATGGAAAAAACGGTCGCGCTAAAGGTACTGGGCTAATTTATAAACGAGTTAAAGATGGACAAATTATCACTCAAGTCATCGATCGAGATAGTCGATCGCAAATAGAAATCGAAGCTTTATTAAAGCAGTTATTAAACCAGAAATAAGCTACCAAATCTATAATTCCTTTCGACGTTCGGCTAATTGTAAGAGAATTTGTTGGTGGCGTTCGCGGGTGATGGGATAGAAATAAGCGAGAATCAAACCACCAATTAATGATACTGTCGGAATTGGCCCGATCGCCAGACGGATGGCCATAAGTACTGCAAATGGTTGATCTGGTGAGGGGATTTCCGCCGTTGGATGACGATAGCCAGTCCATTCCAAACTTTGTAAAATTACCGCCAGCGCGACACCCAGACAGATTTTTTGTAAGAATACCATGAAACTATAAAACAATCCCTCGCGGCGTTGTCCGGTTTCGAGTTCGTCTAATTCGATGACATCTGGCAACATCGACCACGGCACTAAATAAGCCGTAGAAACGCCCAATCCTGCCACGATCGCCAGGACGTATAGAATCGCAGTTTGACCGGGTTGGATCAGAAATAAACCCGATTGGGCGATTATCCAAAACCCCGTTCCCATAAAATAAACTGCTTTTTTACCAACTCTTTGAGAGATTTTATTCCACACTGATAACATGCCTAATGCAGTACCTTGAACTGCAAGAATCATTAGGGGTGAATCTTCTTGTGGTAAACCCATCCAACTGACAGCAAAATAGGGAATAATTGCGGCTGTTAGTTGCAAACTAAACCAAGAACACAAATAAATCCCCACCACATACATAAACGGACGATTGGTAAATACCGATCGCAATTGCGCTGCGAGCGGGAAAGGATCGGTAGTTTCGACTCTGGCAGATTGGTAGCGGTTGACGAGCTTGGCGCGCGCTTGCGTACCCCATACGCAGTAGAAAATTGGAATCACAGAAATAATCGCACAAATAATGCCGATCGTCATATACTGTTGCGCGGGATCTTTGACTTGTTGAAACACAATTCTGGCAATCAGTAAAGCGAGAATACTACCCCCTAACGAGAACGTAAATCGAAAGCTGCTCAAACTAGTTCGTTCGTTGTAATCTTCTGTCAACTCGGCTGTCAGCGCACTGTAGGGGAGACTATACATCGTGAAAAATGTCCCCAATAACATCGATACCAGGGTATAAAAGCAAAATAAACCCCACTGATTGGTATCGGGAAATGGAATCGACCATTGAAAGATAAATAAGACTCCAAACGGAATTGCTGCAACTAGCATCCAAGGATAGCGTCTACCCCACCGCTCTCTAATTTTGGCTCCAAATATGTTACCGCGATCGCTCATAATACCAATTACCGGATCGATACAGGCATCCCAAACTCTGACTACTAATTGGGTAGCACCTGCCAATCCCGGCGATAAATGAGCGACATCGGTAAAAAAGGGTGAGAGGTAAGATAGCAATAAGATCCCAATTACTGCTCCCCCAATATCACCCGCACCATAGGCAAATTTGGTGCTAAAGCTCATTTTCTCGATCGGGGGTAATTTGGAAGTTTCAGCAGGAGGATTCATCGATCGATCGAGGTATTAAATAGTCGTGACAGCATTGTAGCCTTTTACTCACCCCTACTCTCTACCCCCTAACCTTAATACACCCGACTAGCAATAATTACGATCGAGACGCATCGATCGACTGTGCTATTGTTTATCCCTAGACTCAAAAAATGCCGTAACGCGATCGAATTCTAGATCGGCAAAAGTATCGAACGTCCAATTCGACCAACGTTGCAACATATGAAAGGGATAAGTATGCGCGATTGCCGCTGCTTGAATACCTGCTGCTTTTACTGCTGAAATTCCCGCAAAAGTATCTTCGATCGCCAGACATTCAGATGGTAATAAATTCAGATCGGGATGGATTTGATTCAACCTGTCGATCGCGAGTAAATAACCTTCGGGATCGGGCTTGCTCTGGCTAATATCGTCACCACAAACGATCGTATCGAAAAACATGCCGATCCGAGCTTGCTTTAATACTAGCTCGACTTCCGATCGAATCGCCCCCGTAACCACAGCTAGTTTATATTGGCTGTTATACATTTGCTCGATAAACGGGACGACATCTGGATAAATTGGCAGCGTCTCAAGCTGCTCTAACTTCTGACGATACGCGATCGCTTTTTTGGCTATTAATTTATCAAGGTACTCATCAGTCACAAATCGTCCGCGTAGTTTTAATAATTCCCTCAGCCCAGCTTTGTCGCTACGACCTACGCATACTTTCCAAAATTCTTTACCTTGGGGCGGTAAATTTTCCCCTATTAGCAACTCATCATTTAGCTGCCGATGAATCGCTTCATCTTTGATAATAACCCCGTTGAAATCAAATAAAACCGCTTTTAAAACCACACTTAGTTAATTGATAATTGAGAATTGATAATTGATAACGAAGGCAGAAGGCCGAAGATCTGTAGGTTGGGTAGCGGATGCGCGCTCGTCGGGTTTCCCGACGGTTTAGCGACCCAAATCACGCGGAGGTTTCCTCCGCATGTGTTTGGGTCAAGACAGCGCACCAAGCAGAGCGAAGCGAAACCCAACACACCCAGCCAAAGATCTGTAGGTTGGGTTGAGGTAAGAACCCCAACAGTCACTCGATCGATCCAAAAGACATCTTTGGTTCGCACATCGTCAAATTCAGCTTTACCCATCCAGTTGGGTTTCGCTTTGTCTTGTCTCGCTGCTTGGTTCGCTTGCGGGGAACCCGCGCGGAGCGAATCCGCTTCTTTTGGCGGGTTTCCCGCCGTTGGCATAGCCTCTCCGATAGGAGAAGCGCGAGCCGCTGCTCTATCCAACCTCCGACTTAAACCCGCGAGTGACTTGGTTGAGCCAGAATACATCTTTCGTCCGTACATCGTCAAATTCAGCTTTGCCCAACCAGGCATCGAGATTGCCCGAGGCGTAGGCTTGGATGTAGGGTTCTTCAAAGACATTATTCAACCATTCTAGGCTGCGGAGCGTACTTTGATTGCCATCGAGGATGAGGATTTGTCCGCCAGGAGCGAGCAGGCGATAACTCTCACTCAGAATCGCTTGGGTGGTATCTGGTGGCGTCTCGTGAAATAGTAACGCCGCCGTAATCAGATCGAAACTACCCGCCTCAAACTGAGTTAATGCTGTGGCGGTGCCATGTTGCCACTGAATATCCAAACCCGCTTGTCGCGATCGATCTTCAGCTACCGCTAACATGTAGGGAGACAAGTCTATACCCGTCACCACGGCACTTGGAAATGCTTTTTTAATCGGCAGCGTCATCGAACCAGTACCGCAGCCCAAATCGAGAATTTGCTGGGGTTGGGAGCGGATCTCGTCGATTAAACCCTGGCGGATCCACGGCTCGTAAGGCGGGAGCACGTAT
>NZ_PVWO01000350.1 GCF_003003845.1 Chamaesiphon polymorphus CCALA 037
ACCTAAATTATCATAATAATTAACATACTTATGAATACTATTCTGCATATTACCTCAGCCGATCGATGGACAAAAGCCAAAAATCTGGGTAGTTATAGCAGCGATACTCTAGCAAGAGAAGGATTCATTCATTGTTCGACTCTATCTCAAGTTGTCGGCTCGGCAAATCGATTTTTCAAAGGTCTTAAAGACTTAGTAATTCTGGTAATTGATATCGATCGAGTCACACCCGAAATCCGCTACGAAGGCACAGATCCAAACAATTTATTCCCACACATTTATGGTGAATTAAACATCGATTCAGTAATTAAAGTCATCGCTCTCGAAACAGACATGAATGATTTATTTATCTTACCAAAAGAACTAGCAGATTAATTGAAAATTAAAAATATTATATAATCTCTATTCACTCCCAACTCCCAACTCCCAACTCCATGCAGATTGCCACCTGGAATGTCAACTCGATTCGGACGCGGCTAGATATTGTAACTAATTGGTTGCAACAAAATCCGGTCGATGTTCTTTGTATCCAAGAAAGTAAAGCCACCGACGAACAATTTCCGATCGCGGCGATCGCGGCTTGTGGGTATCATGCTTATATCTCTGGACAGAAATCATATAATGGTGTCGCCATATTTGCCAAACAGCCCCTAACTGACGTCAGTATTGGTTTTGGGAGTGTCTTAGCACCAGAATTAGTCAGCGATTTGGACGAGCAAAAGCGGATAATTGCGGGCACTCTCGATGGCGTGCGGATCGTCAATCTCTACGTGCCGAATGGGAATATGCTAGGCAGCGATAAATACGTCTACAAGCTGCGGTGGTTGGAGTTATTAAACTCGTATTTAAAAACCATAATTGCAGCAGGTCAGCAGTCAATTTGCGTCTGTGGAGACTTTAACATTGCCCTTGAAGATATTGATATTCATAGCAAAACTGTATCTTTAGATCGAGTGATGGCAACTCCTGCCGAGCGAGACTTATTACGCAAATCCGTACTCGATTTAGGCTTTCAAGATAGCTTTAGAAAATTTACTACTACTGGCGGACATTTTAGCTGGTGGGACTATCGCCAACAGGGATTTGAACGCAATCGCGGTTGGCGCATCGACCATCTTTATCTAACACCAGATTTATTCGATCGAGCCACAAATTGCACGATCGATATCGAGCCGCGTAAATTAGTCCAACCCAGCGATCACGCACCTGTAATTGTTGAGTTTTAATTATTATATTTATACTGGATCGGTTAGATATTCGATCGGCATTATTTCGCAATTGTTAGCGATCGTACTTTGTCGGGCATACTAAATGGTCGAGAGTTGGGATAGATCGAACAGGTAGCTAAAATATGCAGTTTGAAGATTGGTTCGATCGGGGCGTCGAGTTAGATAAATTAGGTAATTATACAGAAGCATTGACTGCCTTCGAGCGAGCGATTTTACTTAAATCTAATGAAGCTAGTGTTTGGAATTGGAGAGGTTTAGCTCTACTTAAATTAAATAAAGCTGAAGAGGCAATTTCTTCTTTCGATCGATCGCTAGAGCTTTGTCCCCATCAAGGTCGAACTTGGTATCATCGCGGACTTGCTTTAGGAGAGATAGGTAGATGTGAAGAAGAACTTTCCGATTACAATCGTGCTTTAGAAATTACTCCTAATTTGTATGAGGCTTGGCTGGCTAGTGCAATTACTCTAGGGACTCTTGGTAAGTATGAGGAGATAATCTTAGTTTGCGATCGAGCATTAGCAGTTCGTAATAATGAGGAGATTTGGGAGATTCGCGGAGATACACTGTGCAAATTAGAAAGATATGAAGATGCAATTTATTCATACGAGCGGGTATTAGAATTTAATCCCGACAATTATGATGCTTGGTATAATCGAGGTAATGTGCTAAGTGAATTAGAAAGATATGAAGATGCAGTTTATTCTTACGATCGGACATTAGGACTCAATCCTAGTGACTATGAGGGTTGGTGTAATCGAGGCAATTGTCTAGATGAATTAGGTAGACATGAAGAAGCGATTGATTCTTACGATCGCTCCTTAATGATTCAGCCCAACGAGCGAGCTTGGACTAATCGAGGCTGCTCGTTAGCAGAATTGGGTAGATACGAAGAAGCGATTGATTCTTACGATCTAGCTTTGGAATTAGAGCCTAATGATAGTGAGGTTTTCAATAATCGTGCTAACTCACTCAAATGTTTGAATAGATATGAAGATGCAATATCTAATTATCATCGTGCCTTAGAAATTCAGCCAGAACTAATTCCATCATTAAATGGTTTAGCTAGTACTCTGATGAAAACAGGTAAAGTTCAGGAGGCTATTATTTATTTCGATCGCGCTTTATCGATCGACCCTGAACTAGCTACTGCGATTTATAATAAGGCTTGTGCTTATGCTTTACAACAAGATTTAGAGTTAGCGATCGAATTCTTGCGACAAGCGATCGATCTCGAACCTGAAATATATCCAGGCATGGCAAAAGCCGAATCTAATTTCGATAGTATTCGTAATGATGCTAGATTTATAGAATTAGTCGATCTATAGATACAGTACTTTTCAAGTTGGTGATGTAAGACAGATCCCCGACTTCTTGGACTCGACTTTGGCCATTTACGAGTTTACTCCGTTTGGGCGGCAGTAGGAGTTCGGGAAATTGGGCTGAAATTAAATCTGACTGTATCTGTTTTGCGGTCGGGTTTAATTCCAAATCATTGCCCTATAAGGGGTTAAGCCTTTTGGTTCTCGATCGAAACCGATCTAGTCGTGGCAGCCATTTGAGGCTCTCGCGAGCGAGAGCCTCAAATGGCCTTCTCTTCTCCGTTAGCCCTGTGAACTTCTACGATTATTCTACTCAAGCTGTAATTATGGAACGAGTAATTCCCGCCGAATGGTTCGATCGATCGGCTGTGAGTGTCGCACCAGATTTAATCGGCTGTACCCTAGTGCGCCAACTTCCCGACGGCACCCAATTACGCGGGTTAATTGTCGAAACCGAAGCATATCAAGAAGGCGATCCGGCTTGTCATGCCTATCGCAAGCAAACCAAGCGCAATCAGATTATGTTTGGTGCGCCGGGATATGTGTACGTATATTTGATTTATGGGATGTATCACTGCGTCAATGTCGTAACCGATCGAATTGGCGCACCCAGTGCGGTGCTGATTCGGGCACTAGAACTCGCACCAGCAACTTTAAGTACGATTTCGCTCAAACCCAAGCAGAAGCAAATCCGCGCCGCCGCAGGGCCAGGGAAACTCTGTCTGGCAATGCAAATTAACTTGGATCTCTACGGCACCAAACTAGAATTAGGACAAGCCATGTGGATCGAACATCGATCGATCGATTGGCAAGCCAAACTAGATATCGGTACCATCGAACTCACCCAAACCACCCGCATCGGACTGACACAGGGGATAGATTTACCATGGCGATGGTATCTCAAAGGTTGCAAAGCAGTATCGGTGTTTGAGAAATTACCGATTGAGAATTGAATTGCGATAACTATTCGATCTCAATCGCCAAATCGAATCAAATCTTAGTCCGCGTAGGCGGACTTTGCATCACTAGCAACGATTTCAATCGTTGTGCTATTGACTATAGCTAAATAAACGATCGATCTAGCGATGATTTTGGGCAATTTAACTGTAGGAGTGCGACAGTTTTTAGGCTCATTTCAGGGAATGAGCTAAAGGAACGGTAACTAAACCGTTCGCGTCGCAGCCTGTAAGTATTAGGTCTCGAAAATCATCTACTATTTCAGCATCGAGATATTTATGTACCAAAAAATTCTAGTCTGTGCGTTGCTAATCTCCGCCTCAATCTTGCCTGCACATGCCAATAGCGAAGAACGCGACGAAATCTTCACATCCGAAGATCTTTATACCGTCGCGGTAGAAGCAAAATCTTGGCAAGGCACTCGCTATCGATATGGCGGTAAAGACAAAAATGGTATTGACTGCTCCCACTTTGTTTATGCAGTCTATAACCGGATCTTTGAAGGATATGATTACCGGATGGCTGATGAGTACCTACACGATTCGGACTTTTCGCCAACTAAGTCTCCACTAGTGGGTGACGTGATTATTTTCCCCGCAGTTGGCAGTTCATCCGCACATATGGGCATCATCACCGACGTGCAGGGCAAAAAATTCATCGGCGCGCAAACTAGCACTGGCGTAAAAGAAGCCAGCTTTGCCTCCGGAAGCTACTGGGGCAAACGTCCTTATCGGATTTTGTCTCTATTGCCTTCGGATTAGGAGAGGGAGAGATGTGGATAGGTGAATGGGTGAATGGGCAGAACTCTTGCGTCCCAAAATTCACGATCCACGATCCACGATCCACGATCCACGATCCACGATCCACGATCCACGATCCACTAAAGCCTACCCTCTACTGTTGTGCCAATCCCCGATCGAGCTGTACCCTAGTAAAGATAGTGTCAGTTCCCACGGTTCCATGTCACAACTACCAACCACTCTCGAAGAATCGATCGCATTAGCTCAGGCTGCGACTTTAGCGGCGATCGCGGATGGACACAAACGGATTACAGTCGAGATCGTCATCCCCGAACTCAAGTCGATGGGTTTGGCGCGGCAATTTATCGAATCATTTAGCGATCGTGGGAATACGCTCAAGGTATTATTTACCGATACTGGCGCAGCCGCTTTAGCCAAACGCGATTGGCCGGATGTTAATTTTAAAATCGACGATTTGGGCAATAGTCGATCGCCGATAACCGATAAAATTCAAGCAGAAGACGAATTATATATCGCGATCGATCCTTCGGCTGTCGAAGTCGCACAGGTTGAAAAGTTATGTGAAGCATCGGGCGATCGTCCGGTAATATTATTCTTACCCAAACTCGAAGATGCCGCGATCGTCGGTATCGGCTATGCTGCCAGACAATTGCGCGATCGATTTCTCACGACTCTCACCTGCGCCTACTATATCAAACCCCTCGAAACATCTGCACTCTACCGCTGCTATCCGGCTCAATGGCAGGTGTGGCAAGAGCAGGATGATGATTATACCCTCCTAGCGGAATGTCCCCAGAAACCCGTCGGCGACGAGCTAGATGCCATCCTTTCTCCTTCAACTCCAGGAGATAATTCGACTCCTGCCAAGTCACCTGGTGTCTTCGCTAGTTTGGGTCGCTTTTTGCGGACTTTGAGTAGATAACCCAAGTGGCTAGTACCGAGCGGCGTAAATCCTAGTACTATTTCGGGAAGAGTTGGGAGTTGGGAGTTGGGAGTTGCGGCTCGCGCTCGTCGGCTTTGCCGACGGTTCAGCGAGACAAGACAGGGAGTTGGTAGAGTATAGGCAATGGTTGCTTTACTTATGCCGTCGAGTACTAGTTACTGGAGCTTCTGTAGTATATATCTTATGGCGAAATGTTTGATGGCGTAATTTTTGTGTCGATACTAGCAGTATGAAATACTGTAAGGCTCGCACGCTACCATGAAAACCATCGATCGCCCAAACAACACTGTAGAACTCGAACGCCGACAGCAAATAGAGCAAGCTCGCAAAGATATCAAGAAAGCATTCTATGTCGGCTTGTTTATGTCAGGTTGGAATTTAGTAATATTTTTAGTAGTTATTACCCAGCCAGCAGTGTCTCAAAAAATGGGGTTAGATGGCTGGTTGTTTATTGATGTTGCAATAATTTGTAGCTGTACTTATGGGATTTTTCGCAACAATAACTTCGCAGCAACAGCAATGCTGGGCTACTATATCATTAACATACTGATAAAAATTTTCTCTGGTACGTTGAGTCCAGTAGGCATCCCTTTGTCTGTATATTTCATGTATTGTTTTTATAAAGGTGTAATCGGAACTAGCACGATTGCCTTGTCGGCACAAGCAGGAGCGATCGATGATGAATTCTCAACAATGTCTGACGCTGAGGGTACTGTAGATCGATATTCAAGTTCGATTTATCATGCCGGATCCGGAGCAGAAACACCAACTTCAGCAGCAGCTCAAAAACCAGCAACTCGGTTTTCGATCGACGATCGATTGATTGAATTATGCAGCGGCGATCGATCTCAAGCGGAATGGTTGCTCCATCAAGTCATTCGCAAAAATCCCGATCGAACAATGGAATGGTGCAATCAAACAGCTATAGAACAACTCGAAAACAGATCCTCATAAGTAGGTCTAGGGCTTAAGGGAAACCATAGACGAAAACAGTACTAACAAGGCACATTTTATCGATCGATTTAGCAATTATTTAAACTTAATCTAATTTAATTACCTACTTTGTGATGCTGGGTAATTAATTGTTGACCCTCGCTGGAAGTTAAGTAGGTGGGCGGGATAATAGTAAACTGGATGAAGATAGTTTAAGCATTTCTCGACAAGTAGGCGAAACCATTTA
>NZ_PVWO01000030.1 GCF_003003845.1 Chamaesiphon polymorphus CCALA 037
GTCGAGTCCGGTTAAATTTTGCAAACTCGCTAGGGGCTTGACATCGCTAATTTGATTGGCGTGAAATTCAAGATATACTAAATCTTTCAAACTAGTCAGAGGCTTAACATTTTCAATCCGATTGCGATTGAGAAAAAGTGTCTTTAAATTAGTTAGGCTAGCTAAAGGTTTTAAATCGCTAATTTGATTGCGATTGAGGTCGAGTCCTTTTAAATTAGTTAGGCTAGCTAAAGGTTTTAAATCGCTAATTTGATTGGAATTGAGAAAGAGTGCTTTTAAATTTGTCAGACTGGCTAAAGGCTTTAAATCTTTAAGGCGATCGCCACTGAGGTAAAGTTCGGACAGACTTTTAAGTTTAGTATCGGCTTGTTGGCAGTCTTTAGTACCAGCTTTTAGCAACATTGCATCGATCGTCCGTTTGGTATCTGCCGGGACAGAATTTCGCTCCTGACACCAAGTTGCAAAACTTTTAACATTTGCTTGCTGTGCTGAAACTCGGATCGGAGGTAATGCGGAGAGTACTAATATTGAAATGCTTGTCAGTGCAAAAAGAATTTTCATAAGATAGACGCCCACCAATATAAAGAGTATTATGCATTCGCTAGCATCTACAACCACAAATATCCACAATCCGCAAACGATCGCTAAAAAATATCCGCACAACAGCAATATTGCGGAAATATAAGTTAGTCACATCTTTATTTATAGAAAAATAATCGGGTCGAGGTAAGATCTCGATCGATATTAACCAATGTGAGGCGGCATAAATTGGATTGCGATTTCACACTCCCCGCTCCCCGCCAAAATAGTAACTAAATTTACACCGTAGACTACTAGCCTTTTGTGGTAGATAATTTGAGATCGAACTCAGCTTCAAAAATCGGCTTTTTATAATCCAAACTCCAACATTCCAAAACGCACGCATCGGTAGGATTAGTAGGGAAAAATGTCAGATGGCACTCGCGGCTAATCAAATCGCAGTTGAGACGGACATCCTTAATCGCCCCGATCCTGCGCCTGTCGAGGGCGACAGCTACTCGTAAAATCGCACTGAGTTGAGAGACGATCGATCTTTGCTCTTTGGAGAGATTTTGGAGATTCTGATGTTTCTTTTTCGGCGGACTTTTGCGATGGTAGCGCGCGATATTGGCGATCGTATCGATTTCGGATTCGGTAAACCCCAGCAGTTCGCCATATCTAATTAAATAATAAGAATGCTTGTGATGGGCGTCGTGACTGACAAAGTGACCGCTATTGTGCAAGATTGCCGCACTCCAGAGTAACTGTCGAATCGTTTTGTCCCAAGTATGTATTTGTCCGTAAGTTTGGTCGAATAGGCTCAACGCGAGTTCGGCGACGCGCTCGGAGTGGGGGAGATCGACGCCATATTTACCCGCAATTTTGAGGGTACTGCGTTCGCGAATCGAACCTTGGTACTTGAGTCGATCTTCGATCAATCCCTGCGTCAGCATCCAGTCTACGATTACGCCTTCGCGGAGACTGCGCTCGCATACCGATAGAAATTGTATCCCCAGCAGTGTCATCGCTTCTTGAAGCACGACTGCGCCTGCGACGATAATTTCGGCGCGTCGCTCGGAAATGCCTTCGATTGTCGTCCGCTCGGTAACTGTCATGCGGCGGAGACGATTGATGAGATTGCGTAATTCAGCTAGATGAATCCCCGAACCATGGATGCGCTCGGGGACGTAACCATTTTTCTCTAAATTGAGGATCGTTGCTATTGTTTCGATCGTGCCTGAAGTACCAATCATTTTGGGCGTTTCACCCGGCTGGAGATTGGCTTTAATCTCATCGATGGCGCGCTCTAATTGTCCGCGCACGAAGGCTTGGAGATAAAGTAAGGCTCGATCGCTAACGGGATTGTTGGGGATAAAATCAGCCGTGAGGCGCACGGCACCAATTTTGGTACTGCTGAGGGTGCGCGGCTCGTGAGTATCGCCCAAAATTAGCTCGGTCGAACCACCACCAATATCGATAATAATATGCGGCGTGTTATTAAACTCGACTCCCGACAAGACGCCCAGATAAATCCGCCGCGCTTCCTCTTGTCCCGAAATAATATTAACGGCTAAACCCAATTCTGCCTCGATCGATCTGACAAATTCATGCCCGTTAGGGGCTTCGCGTACCGCGCTAGTAGCCACGGCAAAGATCTGTTGTGCGTTAAGACTTTTGGCAACTTCCTGACACCTTCTGAGGGCACCAAAAGCCCGATCGATCGCCGCTGGGGTGAGGTTACCCGTCAAGGGATCGCGATCGCCCAAACGCACGGTTTCCTTCTCACGGGCGATCGTACTAAAGGCTGGTAACTTGGTGACTATCCGCACGACAACCATATGTATCGAGTTGGTGCCAATATCGATCGCGGCAATAATCGGATCGCTGGAGGATCGATCTCCATCGATCGTGGCTGAAGCTTCTAGTACCACATTTACCATAGGGATTTCCAGCCGAGTGAGAGGACGTTTGTCATTATAGACAAATCAATTGCAAAAACGGTACCAACAGGATCTAATTTACCTTGATGGTGGGTTTCGATACAAGTCCCAGAAACTAACCTGCGATTTCAATCGCGGCTGATGATGCATAATGTCTGCCTACGCAGACTGGGAAATGGTTGTCGATCTGCTCCGCTCCCATACCGCCCTGAAATAAATTTCGGGCTAAGAGCATAAGTTCTCTAAAGAGAACTACCGGATTGCATTTAGTCCATTTCAATCGACTTTCGCTCTGAACAACTAATTCATTTGAGGGCGGTAATCGATCCCAACCCAGCCATCCTCGATCGAATATCTGCCTATGTCAAGGTCGAGCGAGGTTTATTTTCTATTATCATCGATCGCCCCCAAGGCCAGGAGGGAATCAGTTTGGCCGGGGGTTAAGCCTTTGACATTGGTGATGGTTAATCATCAATAAAGGGAACAATAAAACTAAAGCTGCAATTGATACCTTAGTGATTTATGGGACAAACAGCAACCACCATATGGGTTTTAGGTTGTTTGAATAGATCGATCGAGCTACACCCGATGGCAAGTTAATAAATCGAAGGGTTAACCGCCGTGACTACATCAGAATTAGAAGAATTAATCGTTCGGGCAAAACGCGAACAATGGATCGAACTCGAACTTAATGGCAAAAAATTAAAAAGCCTGCCAGAATCGATCGGCCAACTCACAAATCTGAGAATACTTACCCTTGTTGGTGATGAACTAGAAAGTTTGCCTAAACAGATCGGTTAACTTACTAACCTTGAAGTTCTCTATCTTGGTATGAATCAACTAAAAACAGTACCTGAAGAGATCGGTCAACTCGTTCACTTAGAAAAACTTGCATTGAATAGTAATCAATTAGAGAGTTTACCAGAGTCGATCGGTCAACTCTCTAACTTAAGAGAACTTTTCCTTAATTACAATCAATTCGAGATTTTACCAGAATCGATCTGTAAACTCACAAATCTCACAAAAATCAACCTTTCGGGAAATCGACTAATGAGTTTACCTGAATGGATCGGTAAACTCACTAGCCTTACAGGTCTTAGCCTTAGTCAAAATCAATTGAAGACCTTGCCAGAGTCGATCGGTCAACTCACTAATCTGGAAAGGCTCAACCTGCATCAAAATCAGCTACAGAGCTTGCCAGAATCCATCGGTCAACTTACAAGCCTCAAAGGGCTTCTGCTTGATGATAATCAACTAGATAGTCTGCCAATACAGATCGGCAAGCTCATCAATTTACAACAACTGAATATTGGTAATAATCAATTCAAAATTTTGCCAGAGCAGATTGAAGAGCTTGCTAACCTTACACATATTAATCTCAGTCTTAATCAGTTGAAAAATTTGCCGAGGTGGATAGATAAACTTACAAAACTCGAACATTTCAACCTTAACGCTAATCAATTAGAGAGTTTGCCAGAAGAGATTGGTAAACTCTCTAGTTTGGCATTTTTCGACATTTGTGACAATCAAGTAACGGATTTACCAACATCGATCGACAAACTCACCAATTTAAAAGGTCTTAACCTCGCTTATAATAGAATAAAAAACTTACCAGCGTCACTCTGTAAACTTAACAAGCTTGGAAACATCGCTCTTGTCGGCAATCCTTTAAGCGATCTGTCCATACTGCAATCTATAAAAAAATTAGAATCAGTTGAATTTTTAGATGTCGATTTATCTCGACGCTATTGGACAAAATTAAGAGAGTGGCAGTCGCAATGGTTATTAGATGAAGAAAATGCTGAAGTTAGAAGAGTGCTAATTCAGCAAATTGGCTACGAGCGGATTTGTCAAGAACTAGGTGCTGTTTCTATCGATACTTGGCGAGAGTATAGTTTGTTAAAAATTGATAATTTTGAGATATTTTATGATGAAGACGAAGAGGAACGAGAAAAGCGAGAACCACTAATATTGCTCAAAATGACCTGTCCTTCTACAGTACATATCCACATCCTCAGAGTACCGCCAGAAATGACCAGTGCCGAAGCCGCAATTACTTGGGTTAATCATGACATTCATCCCGATCGATTTTCTGTTCAAACCTAATAATTTCAAGAGAACTATCGATCGATTCAAATAAGAATTAGCTCTCGATACTTTATATTTGCTCGCTAAATTTTTCGATCGTTAAAATAATTTCGCTGGCGTTAAGTCAATCCCACTAAACTTAACGTCAGCCATCCCAATCCTATCTATAACCTTTTAAAGATCGAGGCAATTAATTCGAGCTAACTGACAATACATAATCACTCGATCGGATATTGGCAATCCAGCTTCTGACTCTTTGAGTCTAATCTGCTGAAAACCAGTTGTCAGTTCGGCTTCATCAACAGGGCAAAATCCCATTTTTGAATAGAAAGGAGCATTCCAGGGCAGATCCCGAAAGGTGGATAATGAGACGATCGAATATCCCTGCTGTTTTGCCCAATTGCAAACCGTCTTTATCAATGCCGAACCAATTCCTCTGCGTCCATGTTCGGGTTCGACATCAATTTGTTGGAGGTAGAGCGTCTCATCTACTTCGCGCGCAATCGCATATCCAACCACTATTTCATGACAATCCACAGCTACCCATACTCGCTTAGCTTGGTATTGTTGCCGTACAAAATCTAGTGATAGTGGCTCATCATTTACTAAAAAAGCATAGGGCGTATCCAGAAACAGTACGGCGGCAGAATTTTCGATGCGAGACAGCAGTGGTAATTCTTCAAATCGAGCCGGACGAACCCGATAATTTGATTCAAAAACTGTCATAAACGATCGATCGATATTCTCTGTTAATGGCATCCAAATTTTAGCAAAACGAATCTGCTCTAGCCACATATAAGTCTAAATTGCGGTATTTATTTGTTGGCAGATAATGAGGGTGGATCTTGAAATACGCTCGATCGAGGAAGTTACCTTAATTTAGATTTAATTAATAGGGTAAAATAGCTTAATTATGACGAGCGAAGACAAACCGATCTGTACTACCTGCATTCTCGCGTTCGCGTAGCGTCTCTTCTGGAGAATCGTTGCCCTAGCAGCCACCTGGATCGATCGGATTGTCTTCATGACCCAGCCCGAAAATTCTGCCATGATAGACTTCATGCGTGCTGCCGATCTAATCATACCGCTACTGCACGATCTGACGACCCGTTCGTGCTGGCAGCCGCTGCCTGTATATTTATGGTAGGCGCAGGTAGATAGCCCGTCATTCGGCATACCGCACACCCATAAATCAATCGCTGATGATACCATAATATAGATACGAAAGCTGTAAAGATATAAATACTTCAGCACTCATATTTTTTAGATTAAACTCCCCTATCGCTTGCCCACTATGCTGAAAAAATTATTTGGCGATCCCAACGCTCGCAAACTGAAAAAATATCAACCGATCGTTGCTGAAATCAGCCTTCTAGAAGAGGAGATGCAGCAACTCAGTGACGAACAACTCAAAGGGAAAACAACAGAATTCAAACGCAGATTGGAGCAGGCGAACAACGACGAGGAAGAAAAGGAAATCCTCGACGAAATTCTTCCTGAAGCTTTTGCTGTAGTCCGCGAAGCTGGTAAACGCGTGCTCGGGTTGCGCCACTTTGACGTGCAAATGCTGGGGGGAATGGTGCTGCACGAAGGGCAAATCGCCGAGATGAAGACTGGGGAGGGTAAAACCTTGGTAGCGACGCTACCAGCGTATCTAAATGCGCTTACAGGCAAGGGCGTTCACGTCATCACCGTCAATGATTACCTCGCACGACGGGATGCGGAATGGATGGGGCAAGTTCACCGCTTCTTGGGGCTATCTGTCGGACTGATCCAATCGGGGATGAATCCGCCCGAGCGGAAGAAAAACTATAGCTGCGATGTCACCTACGCTACTAACAGTGAATTGGGGTTTGACTATTTGCGGGACAATATGGCTGAGTCGATGGCGGAAGTCGTCCAGCGTCCATTTAACTTCTGCATCATCGATGAAGTAGACTCAATCCTCATCGATGAAGCGCGCACGCCGTTGATTATTTCCGGTCAAGTCGAACGTCCGACCGAGAAATATCTCCAAGCTGCCGATATCGCGCGCGGTTTGAGTAAAGAAAACCACTACGAAGTAGACGAAAAAGCGCGGAACGTTTTGCTCTCCGATGAAGGTTTTGCCGAAGCAGAAAGACTGCTAGGCGTCACGGATCTCTATGATGAAGCCGACCCTTGGGCACATTATGTATTTAATGCGATCAAAGCCAAAGAGCTGTTTACCCGCGATACCCATTACATCATCATGAACGATGAAGTGACGATCGTGGATGAATTTACCGGACGGGTACTAACGGGACGCCGTTGGAGCGATGGTTTGCACCAAGCTGTCGAAGCTAAGGAAAAAGTCAAAATTCAGAACGAAACTCAAACCCTAGCGACGATTACTTACCAAAACTTCTTCCTACTCTATCCCAAACTCGGCGGGATGACGGGTACGGCCAAAACCGAAGAAGTCGAGCTAGAAAAAACCTATAAAATTCAGGTTACCGTCATGCCCACCAACCGCGTGCGCCAACGGTACGACTACCCCGATGTCGTCTACAAAACCGAAGAAGCCAAATGGCGCGCTGTCGCGCAAGAATGCGCGGAAATGCACGAAACTGGTCGTCCGGTACTAGTAGGTACCACCAGTATCGAAAAATCTGAAATTCTCTCGCAACTGTTGCATCAATTAGAAATCCCCCACCAACTGCTGAATGCCAAACCAGAGAACGTCGAGCGGAAATCCGAAATCGTCGCTCAAGCCGGACGTAAAGGTGCCGTCACGATCGCGACTAACATGGCAGGTCGCGGCACGGATATCATCTTAGGTGGTAACTCCGACTATATGGCGCGCCTGAAGCTGCGGGAATACCTCATGCCCCGCATCGTCGCCCCCGAAGATGATGGTAACTTTAGTCCGGCGACTGTGGCTGCGGCACAACAGAGCAAGGCTTCTGGACAAGGTTTTGGCAGCGGTAAGAAAGCAAAAACTTGGAAAGCATCGCCTGATATCTTCCCCACCGAAATCTCTAAAGAAACCGAAGCATTACTTAAAGATGCGGTAAATTTTGCCGTCGGATACTACGGCGAACGCAGCTTATCCGAACTCGATGCCGAAGAAACCATCGCCGTCGCCTGCGAAAAAGCACCAACCGAAATCGAAGCCATCCAAAAGCTGCGGAATGCCTATAAAGCCATCCGCAAAGAGTACGATGCTTTTACATCTGTCGAACACGACGAAGTGCTAAACAACGGCGGCTTACACGTCATCGGTACCGAACGTCATGAATCCCGTCGCGTCGATAACCAACTGCGCGGACGTGCGGGTCGTCAAGGCGATAAAGGTTCCACTAAGTTCTTCCTCAGTTTAAAAGATCCGTTGATGCAAATCTTCGGTGGCGATCGAGTCAGCGGCTTAATGGATGCCTTCCGCGTCGAAGAAGACATGCCCATCGAGTCCAAACTGCTCACCAACAGCCTCGAAGGTGCCCAGAAAAAGGTCGAAACTCACTACTACGACATTCGCAAACAGGTATTTGAATACGACGAAGTGATGAACAATCAACGTCGCGCCATCTACGCCGAACGTCGTCGCGTCCTCGAAGGTCAAGACCTCAAGGAACAAGTAGTTAAATATGCCGAACGCACGATGGACGATATCGTCAACGCTTATGTGGATCCAGAGCTACCACCCGAAGAATGGAACCTCGAAGGCTTAGTCTCTAAAGCGCGGGAATTTGTCAATCTCTTCGACGATTTGACACCCACCCAAATCGACGATATGACCTACGACGAAATCAAAATCTTCATGCGCGAAGAAGTGCGCCGAGCCTATGATATCAAAGAAGCTCAAATCGATCGAGTGCAAGCCGGACTAACCCGTCAAGCCGAACGTTTCTTCATCCTCCAACAAATCGATACCCTCTGGCGCGAACACCTCCAATCGATGGACTCCCTCCGCGAATCGGTCGGTTTGCGCGGTTACGGTCAAAAAGACCCGTTAATCGAGTACAAGCAAGAAGGTTATGAAATGTTCTTGGAAATGATGACCGATATTCGTCGGAATGTGGTCTACTCAATGTTCCAATTCACTCCCGAACGCCAAGCTCAAGCAGCATAAAGATTATCTCGATTCGATGCAATATCCCCGACTTCTTCAAGAAGTCGGGGATATGTCTTAATCCCAACTAATATATTAATAGGGGATAAATGATTAAGGATATTGAAATTACTAATTTTAGATGCTTCGATCGACTCAAAGTATCTGGCTTCAAAAGAGTCAATTTGATTAGTGGCAAGAATAATGTTGGCAAGACTGCTTTATTAGAAGCTATATTTTTAAATAGCACCCCTACAAAAGACACACTATTATCTGTAATTGATTCAAGAATTAATTACAGTATCACTAATAAAGCAAAAGAATTGTCCGAAAAAGAATGGAATGATTTATTAAAGAATCAAAATGCTGGTATTTTTTTTAGTATTGATTCTGTGTCTGAAAATCGAAACCCCAAAAAAGTTACCGTCTTTATAATGAATGAACAGAGCAATATTAGTGAATTAAATATTATTCTAAGTGGTATTTTGAGCGAGGTTTTTGGCAAGATACTAGAGGACAATATTAATGAAGATGGTGAAAAAAAGGAATTTATAGACCGTCAAAAAAAACAGATAGAAAGAGAAGTATTAAATAATAATAAAGCACAAGATGTAATTGTACTACGAATAGAGAGCGACGATAAAAAATCTCCTCAAACAATTATACTGCCAAAAACCACAACGATTGCACTTGAAGGTAATCAATTCAGAGGCAATAATACGAAACATCGCAGCAATTCTTCTTTTATCCCATCAAATAAACGTTCTTCTAGTATTGAATTAACATTAGAATTTGATAATGCAAGATTGGAAGACCGAGACAAAGAAGTTTTAAATGCATTTCAAATCATAGATCCCTCACTCGTTTCTGTCGAAAGTTTTAGCATTCCCGAACCAACTATTTACCTAAAGCGTCAGGGCGAGAAAAGAATGCCGCTGTCGCTATTTGGCGATGCGATGAATCGGATGGCTGATATTATTTTGAAAATCATCAATAATCAAGATAGTGTTCTGCTGATTGATGAGATTGAAAATGGTATCCATCACTCAAATCAGGTTGCCTTTTGGGAATTTCTGTATAAATTAGCCGATCGATTGAATGTACAAATTTTTGCTACGACTCATAGCTTGGAAATGACAGAGGCTTTTATCAAAGCAGGACTAGATCGACCAGACTCAGCCGCTCATTTCGAGTTAACTAGACATGAAAAAACTAATAGAATAGTTGCAATTAATCGAGATCTAGAAACCTTGGAATATGCGATCGAGCGTCATAAAGAGGTGAGAGGTGGGGCGTAATATTTTAATTGTCGAGAGTAATAATGATAAATATTTCTTTCAGTCAGTAATCAAACATATGAATCTTGATATTTCAATATCAGCTCCTATTTTTTTAGATGAAGATTGCCGAGTGATGGATGGCTCGGACAAAGATAAGTTGACCAAAGCCCTAAAAGATCTAAAAGCTGACATTCAAAAAGAAGATATCGATCGAGTAGGCATTATTCTGGATATCGATCGACATTCAGAAGCCGATCGAATTAAATTTATTAATGATTATCTGATTAAGGTATTTCCCGAAGCGACACCACTCGATCGAGTCAACCAGTTTATCGAATTGAATTTTGATGATTATCAGATCCAGCTCGCTTGCTATTTTACCAACGTTGATGGAAAAGGAGAGCTAGAGACAGTTTTAAAAGCTATTAAGAGTCAAGATTCGACTCATGCTGATTGTCTAGAAAGGTGGCGCGAGTGTTTGATAAGTAATAGCAAACAAATTACTGATAAGAATTTTGATAAACTATGGGTGGTTAACTATATTCGCTACGATACTTCCACGAAAGATGATAAAAAAGATGCAGCTAAAAAGCTCACGCTTAATTATGCTTTAGAAAACAAATCTTTTATATGGAATTTAGACCATCCAATATTGGCTGAATTAAAAGTATTTTTTAGACTATTTAACGATCTTTCTCTTTAATTATTAAGATCGCGCTGCGCTTTATGAGCTTGCATTTTTTGCTCGATTGCCACTTGGATTTTGCGATCGAAATCTGGATCGCCTACTTTGGTAATGACCTCTCTGGACTGACTTCGATATCTTTCTAAATAAGCTTGAAAAGCTTCTTCATCTCGGTGACTCAAGAAATATTGCTTTAGCTCTAGATCTGTCATATCAGCATAGTTAACTGGATTCATCAAAAAACTTCTCCTGCTGAGGTAATTTCTGTGACAATTTCTTCATCATGCCCTGCCAAGATGAATAAGTTAGCTGTTCTTTTATCGATACAAACTAGATGTATGGGCTGAAAACTGAGATAAGTTAAGTAATAACTGACTCTATACAATCCATCTAGCTGTTCGGGAGTGGGCATTGCAATGACATAACAGAAGTATAAAGCGATCCTAACATTTTTATCGAGTGCTCTATCATGGAAACAAAATAAATACGCGATCGACCCCATTTAGATAATTTTGGAGGAGTTATGATGCTTGCAGGCAAGATTATCCGGATCGCTCGATCGACCGATCGACTCGATGAAGTTGTTAAATTTTACACTGATGGGTTAGGGTTGCAAATTCTCGATCGATTTGAAAATCACGAGGGATTTGATGGTGTGATGCTGGGATTCCCAGGATCGCCTTATCACCTTGAATTTGTCCACCAACAGGGACATGTCGTGGGTCGCGCTCCCACACTAGATAACTTGCTTGTCTTCTACATTCCAGATCCGCAAGAATGGCAACAGGCGATCGATCTCCTCAAGACGGGCGGGTACGAGCCTGTAAAGTCTTACAATCCATACTGGGATACGAATGGAGTCACTTTTGAAGATCCAGATGGTTACCGGATTGTCTTAGAAAATACGGATTGGGATCTCGGTGAAGATTCTGTCACAAACAATACAGAGACGATGTAATAGGTAAGCAAAGTGGCCGATTTTGAAGGGTTTAGCTTATTTGCTCACAAGTTCCTCATCTTTACAAGTCATACTTTAAATTTTTAGCTCAAACTCGATCGAAGAACGGTACGACGATTTTAGCGGCAATTGCCATCGTCGTACCGTCCCAAGCAGCCGATGTGACTCTGAGTCGATCGAGTGTGTGGGTCGATCTAGTTGGCTGGGTTAGAAGTTCGATAGTTAGGATCGATCCAGCAGCGGGGTAAATCTTCACCCGATGCAAATGTGAGATCCTGCTTGGAAAATGGTGCGGGATCTTGTTCTTCTTGACCTTCTTGAATTCTGCCCTCGACTTCATTTTTGAGCGGATCGAACAGAGTTTCCAGATCTTGGATTTCGACCATGGTATCAGAGCTTTTATCTTGCAGAAACATTGGTAGTAAGGAATATAGGACAGGGTGGGTGTGAAAATTATCCAGCCGCGCGATCGTCTTTAAGAAGTGCCAATTGTTGGCGGAGTTCGGTAATTGCCGTCTTAATATCGATCGGCTGCCAGTGCATCGGTGAGTTTTGATGCTGATACTGGGTGACTTGCTCGAACAATCTGCCAAAGGTTTGCGGTCGATCGAGTTCGGTTCGCAACCAGTAAGCACAAACGCCTAATTTGCTAGCGATCGGTTCTAGTTCTTTAACTGAAACTTGATATCCCGCCAAGAACTTGTGCCATACGGATCGCAACTTGCGGCGCGAGCCAAATCGGGAGGCGATCGCCTCTGCTGGTTCGACTTTAAATGAGGCATCGACGGACATTTGAGTCCATTTGCTCAATTGGTTGGCTAGTCCCACAGGCGAGCGTCCAGAGGCTCTAGCGGAGGTGATTACCTGCACGCGGGGACTGTGCCGAAATCGCGCGTTAACGCGGAGTAGAGACTGATAGAAGGCTTCATCTTCTGGCGTGTGTACCGGGGGAATTCCGCCTGCGGTGGCATACATTTCGGCGGTAACGGCCAGACTCGCACCATAATGTTGGTAATGGCGCGGTAACGGATCGTAGGGATCGGGATCGAGATGATATTCCATCTGCGCCACTAGAGATCGATAGCCCACTTCTTGCAAAAAGTAAGTGCGAGCTTGGCGCGAGAGGCTGTGACGGCTGCGGCGATCGGTAAGAATGCGACCGCCCACAGCGTCTACACCCGCGTTAATCTCGTCGATGGTGGCGGCAATCCACGTCGGGGCGACTCTGGTATCGCCATCTGTGGAGGCAATAATGCCGCGATTGCGTCCCAAACTCATCAAACGGCGATACGCTTCATCCATCAGCAGTTTGCGGACATAGCCAATATAGGCGTGCTCTGGTGGCAATGTCATTTCGGCTACGTGGATGGCGAGCTGAGGATGTTCTAGGGCAAACTTCCGCGCGATCGCTGCCGAATCATCGGTACAGTTATTTGCTAGAATAATTAGCTCGTAACGGTTGGGATCTAGAGGTTCGCCCTGGGTATCGATTTGGTGTGCGAGTGCTAAGAGTGTTTCTTGAAGTGTTTGTGCTTCGTCTTTGACTGGGACGATGACGCTAACTTCACACTCAGCTCGCGGCGGGACGCTGGTTAAAGATGTGTGGAAATCGCTAACATCAACGGACTGAATAATCATGTTTTTTGATTAAATATTCAGTTGCTTAGCTCGCTTTCCGAATTGTATCTTTAAGATCGTTGGCCGCATCTTTAAGATCGTCACCTTTATTTTTAGCGTTTTGCTTCAGTTCATCTACGCCAGAACTGAGGTCGTCTGCAAATGTTTTAGTATTTTCTTTGAGGTTGTTGTAGCCTCTTTCGGTACCTTTGGCAACATCTTCAGCGGTTTGTTGGGCAGAACGGGCGACACCTTTAGCACCATCGCCGACTCGATCGGGAATGCTGCGCTCGTCTAATTGTTTGCCAAGTTGTTTGAAGGGATTGGTAACGTTCTTTTGCAGTTCGCCAGATTGTTTGATATTGCGCTCGGCTTTGGCAGCAGCTTCGGATGTATCCATGCGGGGATCGACATCGCTATAGTTATTCATGCCGCCTTCAGGCTTTTCGATCGTCTTATATAGTTCGGTAACTTTACCTGGGCCTGGGTTAGCTGGGTTGGGGCGGACGCCACTACCAGAGGTCATTTTTTCACCCGCAGTTGTTGGATTACCGCCACAGGCAGTAGTGGTAACTAATAGCATGACTGCAAATAAACTTAGTGTCATTTTGATAAATGACTTAAATTTAAAAGACAGTACTGTTTTTTTTAATGCTTTAATTAAGTTAACCATTGTTCGCAAAATTCATATTTACTACAAGGTCATCATATCCAATTGACACTGATAACTCACAGCTTCTAAAGAGAGACTATCAGATCTATCTTTAGGTAGATACATGTCAAAATAGGTAGGGAAATCGCACGATTTGCCCTACCTATTCTCAAAAGTTTAATATTAATATTAGCGGGCGTCGGTGCCTTGATTGGCAGCACCTTCAACGTAGGGATCGTCTACGGATGGTGCTTCTGCCCCAGCACCCGGTCTGACATCTCCTGTCATGTTACCAGAACCAGTGCGGCGGGTAGCTGGCTCGATCGTGGTTTGTTTGCCGCCAGATGCAGCAGTGGAGAGAGTTTTTTGGCTGGGTGCGGCGGTTTCTTGTAATTCGTGCAAGCCAAAGTTATTGGTGTTGACGCCTGCATAGTTAACTTTTTCAAACCGGACGATTACTGGATATTTAATTCCGCTTTTGTCCATGGCGGCGACGATACCTTCTTCGCGATACCAGTAAGATTCTGGTCTAAGTATCCGAACTTTAGAACCACGTTCGATCGTGAGCTTGTTCTCGTTCATATTTCGAGCTATTTATATTACTTTTGAGCTGATATTATGTTATCAAACCACCTCGCGATCGAGTGTCTATCTTTTGGTAGATAACGTTAGTTTTAGATCTAAAATCTACATTTACTAATGACAAGATAGAGGAGGGAAAATTCCTGAATTTTCCCTCCTCTATTCTCTTAACTAACTGTTCTTCCTTATCGAGAGGCTACACTAACGGGCTAAGAGGGCTGGGGTGAAGCAGTGCCCTCTAGGAATGGGCTACTTAGCGCATGGTGACAAATTCTTCGGCAGAGCTGGGGTGGATACCGACGGTGGCGTCAAAATCGGCTTTCTTCGCGCCCATTTTGACGGCGATGGCTACGCCTTGAATGATTTCTGCGGCATGGTCGCCAACCATGTGCGCGCCGAGAACGCGATCGGTTTTACTATCTACTACCAGTTTCATCAGGGTGCGATCCTGTTTGTTGGGTAGGACATAGTACATCGGACGGAAATTACTCCGGTAGATTTTGATGTTATCACCGTGCATTTCTCGCGCTTCTTCTTCGGTTAAACCGACTGTGGCTGCTTCGGGGGTGGTGAATATGGCGGTTGGGATATCGGCATAGTTCATGACGCGGGGTTTATTGCCAAATACGGTATCGGCAAATGCCCGACCTTCGTTGACAGCCACGGGTGTAAGTTGGATCTCATCGGTACAGTCGCCTACTGCATAGATATTTTCTACATTCGTCTGGCTATTGGCATCGACCAAGACTGCGCCTTCATGGGTTTTGACGTTGACATTTTCTAGCCCCAAATTAGCTGTATTCGGCTTGCGTCCTAGTGCGGCTAGGCTGATGGCATCGGCTAAAATTGTCTGTTTGCCATCTTTAGTAATGACAGTGACGCTCACGCCATTATCGGTTTTTTCGATCGATAGATCTTGAGCGTTATTGATAATATTCACGCCATGACGGATCATCCCTTCTTGGACTGCCGATCGCAAGTCGTTATCGAAACTCCGTAAAATCAGCTCTGGGCGAATAATCTGGGTAACTTCGGTACCCAAACCATTCATAATACAAGCAAACTCACAGCCGATATAACCAGCACCGAGAATGACAATTTTCTTGGGTTGGGTAGGCAGATAAAACATCTCATCCGAGATCAGCGCATGTTCGATTCCAGGAATCTCTGGACGAAACGGATGTCCGCCAACGGCAATCAAGATTTTTTCGGCGGTGACGGTGCGATCGCCTACTTGCAGCGTATGATTGTCGATAAACTTCGCCCGTGCGGGGATAACTTCTACTTTGGATTTATCTAGCATCGTCTGATAAATCCCATTGAGCCGGAGTAACTCATTATCGATCGCCGAGATCATTTTCGGCCAGTCTAACTGACTTTTAACGGCACTCCAGCCATAACCTTCGGCATCGGTGAATAGTTCTGGAAAGTGGGAAGCATACACCATCAGCTTCTTGGGAATACAGCCACGATTGACACAGGTACCGCCGAGTTTACTATATTCAGCAACACCCACCTTGGCACCATATTCTGCTGCCCGCCGTGCTGTGGCAATCCCTCCAGAACCGCCACCAATTACGAATAGGTCAAAATCATAACTCATGTATTGTGTGTCCTTCTTACCCAGAATTTGGAGATGTAGCGAATCTGCTGTGTAATCGATCGAGGTTGACTAAAGATCGAGATGCTCGATAGCTATTATTTAATTTAACGTTTCCTGACTGGTTAAGGCTGACGGTAAATCCGAGTGGATTACCCACCACCAATTTACCTCGTTCTCAAAGTCGAGAAGAGGAAACTGGGGTGGGCTAAACTTATCGCTGTGCGAATGGTATAGATAGATGTTGGTTTACGCTAACCAATCTCTAGTATTTAACCTTTGACACTTTTCAAGTAAGCCAACATGGTATTAACGTCAGATACTTCAAAAGGATCGGTTTCACAGTTGTCACTGTAACCAGGTTCGATGAATGCTTGCTCGACTTTGCCGTCGTTGACGACCATCGAGTAACGCCAAGAGCGCATTCCGAAGCCTAAGTTGGACTTTTCGACCAACATGCCGATTTTACGGCTGAATTCACCGTTACCGTCAGGTAAGAGCTTGACGTTTTTCACTTCCATGTTTTTACCCCACTGGAACATCACGAAAGCATCATTGACGGATACGCAGTATACTTCGTCAACGCCCAACGCTTTGATTTCATCGTATGCTGCATCGTAGCCAGGGAGGTGGCTAGTGGAGCAGGTAGGGGTAAAGGCACCAGGGAGGGAGAAGACAACTACTCTTTTACCTGCGAAGATGTCTTGTGTAGTCGTATCCTGCCATTTGTAAGGGTTTGGCCCTTCAACTGATTCGTCGCGCACGCGAGTCTTAAATACAACGTTGGGCACTTGTTGGTTGACTACAGCCATGATTTACTCCTAAATTTAATTAAATATTTTCAGCGCACAGTCGTTCGCGACAACTAGCAACCGAGCGATCTGAGCTACACATATCTCAGAATAATTCTAATTTAGGAATAAGTCAAGAGTAATAAGCATACTTAATTAAGAATATTTAAAATTTAACGAGCGTTCTGAGAAAATCGGGATTATAATTGGTGGTTACAGTACCTCTCTACTAGCCACTAGTTTTCTAGTCCCTAGTCCCCCTCGCAATGAGCCAATCAACAGACGCGATCGTCAAAACACTCAAAGCCAAAGGCTTGCGGGTCACGCCGCAACGATTCGCCGTGTACGCCAATCTCCTCTCGCGTAACGATCATCCCACTGTCGAACAACTTTTGGTAGATTTGAATCAGTATTGCCCCGTCTCTTCGCAAGCGACAATCTATAGTTCTTTACAAGCTCTGCGCTCGGCGGGATTGATCCGCGAAGTATTGCTGGAAGCTGGCGTATCGCGCTACGATGCGATCGTCGAACCGCACCATCATTTCCACTGTCAACAATGCGGCGCGATCGAGGATATCGGCTGGGATGAGCTACCTGTAGTAGCATTCGATCGACTCAGAGCGGGTCTTAAAGCACAGACATACGAAACTACCGTGCGCGGCTATTGCGAAAGGTGCAGTCAATCAGATTAATTTTTAGGTATGGGATTAAAGGCATCAGAAGTGCTCAATGCCAGCAAATAACTCGCGATCGATTAGGCTAAGATAGAAAAACTAATTGGGATCGATCGAGATGATTACTCAAACAATGGTACAGCCGTCGTTCTGGATCGAAGTTGGTATCCAGATCCAAAAGGTGCGTGGACTCAATCTTTTTAAGTTTACTGACGATCTTCAAGCCCGTCTTGAAGTTTTAATAGATCGTCAAAAAGCCGATCTCCTTACCACCGAAGAAACCAGCGAACTTGCTGGTATTACCGAACTCGATCGCATTTTTACACTAATGAACGCTCGAATTATTGCTGAATCATGACCATCAGCATTGCCACTCGTTTGCGTATTCGTCAACGTGCTAATTTTTTGTGTTAATACTGCCATTCTTCTGAGGAGGCTAGTACATCACTATTTACAATCGACCATCTCCACCCTCAATCCCTTGGTGGTGAAGATGATGAGGATAATCTTGCCCTTGCCTGTCATCGATGTAATGGTCGCCGTTATAACTTCATAGAAGCTTTAGACCCCGAAACACAGACAGTTGTCACCCTTTTTAATCCCAGACAAAATCAATGGATCGAACACTTTATCTGGTCTGCTGACGGACAAAAGATGCTAGGTCTTACGCCCATTGGTCGCGCTACAATCGAGCGACTCGATGTGAACGATGAGTGTCATGACGATGGATCTATTCAACGAGCGCGTCGGCTGTGGATTCGCGGCGGTTGGCATCCTCCTGCCAACGATCCGCAGCAGTTAGTGTAGCTTGTCTCTAATCATGAAATATGTTTCAGAAGATTTACGTGGAGCAATTATTGGCTTCGTTGTGCTGTTGAGTAAAGGACTAATTGACGATGACAGGTGGGATTGGAACATTGAAAAAATTGATTGGAAGCACTACCAATCCGGATTCACAGATCCTACAATTTTAAGAACCACAATGGCCGTATTCATGAACAATCTGGAGCTTGATGAAACCAACACCGTTGTCAATTATTACGAAGCTAGATTTAGGGCGTTTCAGTACTTCAGAGCACATATCGATCCGTTGTATCCTATTGCCAGCATTACGCCTGTCTTTAATTCATCCGAAATAGAAGAGCCGGATTTTCGCAAGTGGGAGGCTTAGGAAAAAGTAGGGCGGGTACTGCCCACCACATAAGTTTCAGTCGATCGACCGACCGATTTATTCTTACATAAATGGAAAAATATCGTCGCCCGATTCAGTAAGAGTTCGAGTAGTTTTAGCTAAACCCAGATCGATTGCTAATAAATCGATACCATCAATTAACTTGGAGCGGAAAGTTTCAGAGATTGATAAATTCTCATAACAATGAAATCTGAGGTCGGCATCTGTTTGGAATTTAGTTAATGCAGCATTTAAAGGCGACATAACTCCATAAGCTGCCTCAGCTTTTTCAATCGCTAATGGTGGAATAGGCGTAGAGTTTCGCAAGAAAGCTAGATCGATAAGATCGCGAGAATGAACGCTAGGAGTTTTCTGTCTTTACTAACGATCGGGATACTAACAATTACATCGGTTAATGCCACGATCGGATATATTAGTCTAATACTTGATACGTGGATCGATCCAGGCGTTAATTAAATCGATGAGAATACTGGCAATTACGACGATCGCGGCAAAGAAGACCATAATGCCCTGAACGGTGGGATAATCGCGATTGGAGATGGCTTCGTACAATTGACTTGCCAATCCTGGCCAAGAAAAGGTAACTTCAGTTAGAACCGCGCCACCCAAAAGGGAAGCAGTTGTCAAACCCAAGACGGTAATCACTGGAATCATCGCATTTTTGAGCGAATGAGAGATCAGAATCTTCTGTTCGGGAATACCTCTGGCTCTGGCGGCTTCGACATATTCGGCTTTCATACTTTGCTTGAGATTCACCCGCACGATCCGTTCAAAAATGCCGCTAAGTAGAACGCCTAGTGTCAGACAGGGTAAAGCCAGATGATGGAGCGAGACAAAAAAGCTGCCTAGGTCGAAATGCAATAAACTATCGATCGAATATAGTCCGGTAATTCTGGCTGGCGGTGTTAAGTTGGCCGGAAATCTGCCGCCGAGGGGGAAAATACGTAATTGCACGGCAAAGATTAATTGCAATAACATCCCCACCCAAAAAATCGGCAAAGAATAGCTAATTATCCCAAATAATCTCCCGCTGGCTTCGGAAACCGTGCCGGGACGAGATGCCGAAATCGTGCCGACAGTGACGCCGACGATAAAAGCCACTAACATACTCCCGATCGCGAGTTCTAATGTGGCAGGAAAGTTTTCACGAATGACATCTACAACATATTTCCCAGAACTAGTAATCGACTTACCAAAGTCTCCCTGGAGGAGATTGAATAAGTAACTAAAATACTGCACGTATATCGGTCGATTTAGTCCTAGTTGTTCTCTCATTTCTGCTTTGACTGCTTCCGAGGCACGATTGCCTAAAAAGGCATCTGCCGGATCGCCAGGTGTAGCTTTGAGTAAGAAAAAGACCAGGGTAACGATCGTCCATAGCATCAAGGGAGCTAGGAGCAATCGTGCAGTCAGGTAGTACTGGAGGGTTTTGGAGCGTGACATAATATTTAATTGATAATTGATAATTGATAATTGATAATTTTAGATATTCTTTGATGTTTTAATGATGGAAGTTAGGAGCTTGATTAGCTCTCCTATGTCTGCATAGATAGATTCATAGCTTTTTTCCTCAATATAGTCAGAATGGAATAAAAGATCTAGCCAATATTCTGTCTCTTTAGCTTCTTTGAGGGCAATTGCCAACTTGTGAATAAAGTCTGCCTTGCTCTCACCTTGCTCGGCTTCTCTAATCAATGCTCCAACTGCTGTCCCGCTTCGCAAGACTTGCTTGCTCAAGATATATTCTCTCTTTTGCTCGGTTAGATACTTGTATAGCTTTACTATCCGTAACGCGAAATCAAAGGATTTATCCCTAACAATAGATCTACTCACTACTTGTTTTATCCATTAATTATCAATTATCAATTATCAATTATCAATTATTTCCTCATTTGCGAATACAACAAATTCTGAAGCGGATCGAGCTGGATGCCGCTCATGCCTTTTTTGGCGAAGACAAAATCTTTGGTTTGCCAAAGGGGAATTAGGGGTACATCTTGTTGAATGAGGGTTTGAATATCGGCGTAGATTTGCTTGCGTTTGGCGGGGTCTATTTCTTTGCCTTGAGCGGCGAGGAGTTGATTCATGCGATCGCTATGGTAGAACGATCCTTGCGATTGGCTGCTGCCGTCCTTACATCCGGGGAGTTTCTTGTTAGTTTTTTCATCGAAATTTTGTGTGGGGCATTCGAGGAAAGGTTGGACGAAGTTGTCAGGATCGAGAAAGTCGGGGTACCAGTCTTGGAGGGTGGCTGGATAGATATTTTTACTGGCGTATTTAAAGAATGATGCCGATTCGATCGTGTTTGGTTCGATTTCTAGTATTCCGCCTAATTTTTGTCTGGCGTAGGCGCGGAGAAAGCCCGCAGTGAGGCGGCGCGGGTTGGAGCTGGAGGGATACCAGATTTGGATTTTGGCGGGGTTTTGGGGCGAAAATCCGGCTTGGGTGAGGAGTTGTTTGGCTTTGGCGATATTGCCATCGCCGTAGGCGGTTTTAAAGACTGGTTGGGAGACGCTAAAGGTGCTGGGTAAGATGCTGTATAAGGGGCTGCCCTGGCCGTACAAGATGCGTTCGTTGATGGTGGGTCGATCGATCAGTGCGGCGAGTGCTTGACGGACTAGGGGGTTATCTAGGGGCTTCTGGAGGACGTTGAGGATCAGATAACTAGTCACGCTACCATCGATCGCGATCGATTGCCATTTGCCTGCTTTGGCTCCTTCTTCGAGACTTTTTACCTGATCTGGTTCGAGAGCTTGGAAGGCAACATCGACGGCTCCGGTGCGGAAGGAGTTAAATAGATTGGCGGAGTTACCGTTGAATATCTGGAGATTGACGCCGCGATTGAGAGGTTTGGCACCCCAATAGCGATCGAATGCGGTGAATTTTACTCGATCGGTACCGTATTCGGTAAGTTTATAAGGCCCCGTGCCGACAAAAGTATTGGCTTCAAATTGATTTTTGCCGATTTTATAAGCTTTGGGAGACACCGCACAGGTGCCAGGGAAGGCCAAGACGGAAGCCAAGGCACTAAAGGGTTTTTTGAGCTTAATTGTCAGTTCGTAAGTCCCCGTAGCGGTAACTGTCTCGATCCGATCGGATAATAGGGACGATGGTTTACCTTTGTTTTGAATGAAGCGTTGGAGCGAAAAAGCCATCGCAGCGGCATCAAACGCGGTACCGTCGTGAAAAACGACTCCCTGACGGAGCGGAATCTTATACGTCAAACCATCGGCACTAACGGTGGGTAAAGCTGTGGCTAGCTGGGGTTTGAGTTCGGTGCTACCCGGATCGTAAGTATACAACCTGTCGCTCAAATTCCGAATTAAGGCGATCGATCTCAGTTCGTAAGCATCCGCCGGATCGAGGGTGCGCGGTTTTTGAGTCGTCCCAACCGTAATTCTACCCTCATCGTTACTGGCGATCGCCGTTGGCGAATTATTGCTGCTTTGCGAGCAACTGGTTACCAGCAGTAGCGCGATCGAAACTAAGCTAACATGACGCCATCTATTCATAGATGTTTGCAATTACCATAATAATTTAAGAGCCGATCGCCTTGGCGGCAGCCTCTCCCTAGAGACGGCCATTGGATCGAGAGTATCGTCATAGGCTGCCAATTACCTAACGAATCCAAATTACCATAAGGTCGGTTACTTAATATATAACGACGGGGCAACCTTCGATCTGTGCCGTTCGATCGAATCTCTATGTTTGCGGACATGTATCGAGTCGAGCGAGTATAACAACCAAAAACAACTCGCTCACTTACGCAATTTGGTAAATGAGCGAGTTGTTTGAGATCTGGTTGTTATCTAAGTTCGGATTTAATTGGTTCGTGCGACACGGTTGCCATTACCGAAGCTAAGCAAGATTATCTGCGGCGGTTGTGACGAACATTGTTAATATCGCTACGATTGAACCGATCGACACGGTTGCCATTACCGAAGATAAGCAAGATTATCTGCGACGGTTGTGACGAACATTGTTAATGTCGCTACGATTAGATTGATCGACACGGTTGCCATTGCCGAAGATATCGACAACTTGATTGTTATCATTGGCACTACCAGTATTCTCAAAAGTGCGACCACCAGTATGAGTATTGCGAATGGTGGAAATATTTCTTTGATTGACGACGTTGTTATTGCCAGTAATGACGGTGCTTTGGTTGTTAGTATTGACACTAGCAGTATCGGCACGAGCGGGAAGAGTCAGACCGAGTGTAGCAACGCCTAAACCGAGAACGAGGATAGATTTGAAGTTCATGATGTGAGGATTCCTAATAGGTAAGCGAATTGAATCAATTAAATATCGATCGAAGAGTTTAAATAGCGGCGGTTGCCAGTGAAGTAAAGTGACAACCGCAGTCAAATTTGATTAGCGGCGGAGGTTGACGCGAACGTTTTTGATGGTGCTGTCGTTCTTTTGCTCGACACGGTTGCGATTGCCGAAAATATCCACACCTTGGGAGTTGTCATTGCTGCTGCCAGTGCTTTCAAAAGTCGAACGACCGATGCCAGTACTGCGAATGACAGAAGTGTTGCGTTGGTTGACGACGTTTTTGTCGCCAGTAATGACGGTGGTTTGGCTGCTGGTGTTAACACTAGCAGTATCGGCACGAGCGGGAAGAGTCAGACCGAGTGTAGCAACGCCTAAACCGAGAATGAAGATAGATTTGAAGTTCATGAGCTGAGTATTCCTATTTAAGTAGCGATGTTTTAGTGTTTACTGGCACTCAAGACAACAAATATTAGTGAGTTAATTTCGGAAAACTGGAGAGATTTAATTTAAACTTTAATCTGTGTTTTCGAGGCGTTAACTGTGTGTTTGAGTTGTGTCTTTTGTGTTCGTACTAATATCTACAGATCTGTGGATTCACTTTCCGTAAATCTTCGCAAATAAAATTTCGATCGAAGTTAAATGCTGCTTTAAACCCTGTCTGATAAGCATTCTGAAAAATAAATCCCCGATCTTGGTAATTTTCGATCGACATCGCACCAGCATGTCAAGTGCATAATTTCTATTACTGACAAATCATCTAGATCGATCGATCGTCAAATAAAGTTTGAGGGAGCGACCTAGATTATCGATCGCTTACCCCGTGATTTTTAATCCAGTCGCTACGATCTTCTTCCAAATCGAATAGGACTGCGATAGTAAAGCTATATGAAAAACTCAAATAGCTCATTTACATACATTAGTAAATGAGCTATTTGAGCTAGAAAGAGTTATTAAACAAATTTAGATTTAAAACCGATGGCAACGGTATTAGTAACGGCGGGGGGTGTAGCGAACG